>NZ_MOEN01000001.1 GCF_001968985.1 Desulfurobacterium indicum
GCCTCTACGGAAGAAGAGGCTCTGAGGGGTTTTGAGAAGTTCAAGGAGAAGTGGGAATTAAAGTATCCTAAGGTTGTAAAGTCATGGGAGCAAGAGCTTTATAAACTCCTTACGTTCCTCAAGTATCCTGAGTCTGTCAGAAGAGTGATATATACAACAAACCTGATAGAAAGGACGATAAAGGAAATAAGGAAGAGGGTTAAGGTCATAGGTGCTTTACCATCAGTTAGAGCTGTTGAAAAATTTGTTTATTTAAGAGTTGCAGTGCTTAATGATAGATGGACTAACAGAGTAGTAAATGGATTCCTTGAGGCTAAGGAAGAACTTCAGGATATGTTCTCCAGGAGGTACTCCTAATGGTTTACACAAAATTATTGACACAACCAAATTCGGCACTTTCAGTTAATTTTCCTTGTGAAATTTTTACAAATTTTTTACAATTAGATTACATTTATTTTATTGATATCAGGAGGTTTTTTTAATGTTTAAAGGTGGCATGGGAAATATGGGCAATCTTATGAAGATGGCGAAACAGCTGCAGAAGCAGGCAGAGAAGATGAAGAAAGAGATTGAAGAGATGGAATTTAAAGGGAGTGCCGGTGGAGTTGTCGAAGTTATCGTTAAAGGCACTGGAAGGCTTGTTAGCGTTAAGATTTCTCCTGAAGTTATAAAAGATTGTGATGTTGGAATGCTTGAGGATATGATAGTTGTTGCTGCGAACCAGGCAATTGATAAGGCTAATGAAACGATGGAAAAAGAGATGAAGAAGATTACAGGTGGTCTTGGAATAGATCTCGGAGGTCTGTTTTGATATATCCTGAGACTCTTGGGATTGTTGTTGAATTTTTGTCTTCCATTCCCGGAATAAGTGAAAGAGCTGCTGAAAGGGCTGTTCTTTCACTTTCAAAGCTTCCGGAGAATGATAAACTCAAGATTGTTAATGCCCTTAAAGGACTTGATAGGTTAAAATCGTGCCGCGAATGCGGACTTCCATCAATAACGGAGCTATGTCCCATCTGTTCAGATGATAGCAGGAATAAATCTGTTATCTGCGTTGTTGAGCAGCCAAGAGATGCTGTTTCCATTGAAAAGCTCGGAAGATTTGAAGGTGTCTATCACGTCTTGGGAGGTGTTATATCGCCTCTTGAGAACGTTGGCCCCGATGATATAAGAATAAGGGAGCTTTTCAGAAGGATTAAGAAGCATAATGTGAAAGAGGTAATCATTGCTCTTAATCCTACTGTTGAGGGTGAAGCAACGGCAAAGTTTATAATAGATAGGCTTACTGGAAAAAGTATTAAAATATACCGTATAGCTTATGGAATACCTTACGGTGGCACCATAGATATGGCTGATGAGCTTACGTTAAAACGTTCATTTGAAGATATGAAACTTATAACTGGAGGAGACTGATGATAGAAATCAGATGGCACGCCAGAGGTGGTCAGGGAGCGGTTACCGCTTCAAAGATTCTTGCAAGTTCTGCAATCAGGGAAGGTAAATATGCCCAGAGTGCTCCGGACTACGGTGCTGAGAGGGCAGGTGCACCTCTAAGGAGTTTTAACAGGGTTTCCGAAAAACCGATTACTCTTCACTGTCTTGTTCTCCATCCCGATATTGTGGTTGTTGTTGATCCTACGCTTCTGAAAACGGTTCCGATACTTGAAGGGACATCCGAAAATGCAGTGCTCGTTATAAACACGGATAAGACGCCTGAAGAGATAAGGAACATGCTAGATATAAAGGATAGAAAAATTTACACTGTAAACGCTAGTGCTATTGCGATGGAAGAGTTTGGAAAACCGTTTATGAACGTTCCTATGCTTGGTGCTCTTGTGAAAGTAATAGAGAATCTCGTTTCTCTTGACAGCGTGAAGGAAGATATTAAAGCCACTTTCGGCAAAAAAGTTTCAAAGGAGCTTCTTGAGGCGAACCTCAGAGCCCTTGAGAGAGCTTACAGGGAGGTAAAAGGAGAATGAAAGGCTGGAGAGATTTAGAGATAGGTGCTCTTATTACAGAGCCGGGAAACAGTGCTGAATATAAAACCGGAGAGTGGCGTGCCTGGAGACCGGTTTTTAACAGGGAAAATTGTATAGACTGCATGATATGTTGGGTGTTTTGTCCGGACAGTTCAATTATCGTTAAGGATAAAAAAGTTGTAGGTATAGACTATGATCACTGTAAAGGGTGTGGTATATGTGCTCATGAATGTCCAAAAAGCAAGGGAGACGATGAGTCAAAGAAAGCGCTTGTAATGAAACCGGAATATCTGTTTCGTGAGGAGGACTAATTATGGCGGTTACTATGATAGAAGAGAGAAAAGTGGTTCCCTATTCAGGGAACATGGCAGCAGCTGAAGCTTTAAGGCAGATAAACCCTGACGTTGTTGCTGCTTATCCTATTACGCCACAAACAGAGATGATGCACTTTTTCGCCGATTTTGTGGCAAATGGTCTTGTTGATACTGAGTTTATTACGGTTGAAAGTGAACACAGTGCCCTTTCTGCGGTTGTTGGTGCTGCAGCGGCCGGTGCAAGAGCAATGACGGCGACAGCAGGTCCCGGTCTTGCTCTAATGTGGGAAATTTTAGGTGTTGCTTCAGGGATGAGACTTCCTGCAGTTATAGCTCTTGTTAACAGAGCTCTTTCATCTCCTATTAACATTCACGGTGACCACTCGGATATGATGGGTGCAAGAGACCAGGGATGGATTATTCTTGTTTCCGAGAATGCCGAGGAGGAGTATGATAACCTTATTCAGGCTGTTAAGATTGCCGAAGATGAAAGGGTCAGGCTTCCGGTGATGGTTGGTATGGACGGTTTTATTATCTCTCACTCGATAGAGGGTGTATCTCTTCTCAAAGATGAGGAAGTGAGAGAATTTGTTGGGAAACAGAGAATGTTTCATCCTCTTCTTGATGTTGAGCATCCGACAACTCACGGTGCCATCGCCATGTCCGATTCTTACATGGAGTTTAAGCGTCAACAGAGAGAAGCTATGATGAATGCCTACAAGGTAATTAGAGAAGTCGGTGAAGAGTTTGCAGCGCTGAGAGGTAAGAAATACGAACATATCGAAGCGTATAAAACTGAGGATGCCGAATACATTCTTATTGTTATGGGTTCAGCAGCAGGAACCGCAAAATATGTTGTTGACAGGATGAGAGAGAGAGGTGAAAAGGTAGGAATAATAAAGATTAGAACGTTTAGGCCTTTTCCTTACTATGATCTTGCAGATGCGATTGTTGCTTCAAATGCTAAAGCTATCGGAGTGATGGATAGAGCTGAAACATTTGGCGGATACAGCGGTCCTCTTTTCGAAGAGGTTTGCACGGCTCTTTATACAAGAAACAAGTTCTATCCTATTGCAGGTCTTATCTACGGACTGGGCGGAAGAGATTGCAATATTAACCATATAGAAGAAGCGTTCGATGTTGTCAAGAAAAAGGCAGCAGGAGAGGAAGTTCCGCCTGTAACCTATCTCAATTTGCAAGTATAATAATTAATGGAGGAAATAATGGCACAGGTATCAGATAAACCAAAGTTTGTTACTAAGGGAGAGATAAAGGTTCCCCCTATTAGAGATTTGACAGATTCAAGAGAAGGTATAGCTCCAGGTCACAGGCTCTGTACTGGTTGTGTTGCTGGAATAATTCTCAGGCAAATGTTCATGGCGGCAGAGGCAGCCGGCTATACTCTCGTGATAGCAAATGCAACCGGCTGTGTTGAGGTTTGTACTTCAATTTACCCTCACACTTCCTGGAAAGTGCCATGGATTCACAACGCCTTTGAAAATGCGGCTGCCACCATTTCAGGCGTTGAAGCTGCCTACAAAGCTCTTAAAAGAAAAGGAATGCTCCCTTCCGATAAAAAAGTAAAGTTTGTGGCTTTAGGTGGTGATGGTGGAACCTATGATATTGGTTTTCAGTCTCTTTCAGGGGCACTGGAAAGGGGTCACGATTTTATCTATGTGTGTTACGATAACGAGGCTTATATGAATACCGGTATTCAGCGTTCAAGCGCTACACCAAGGCATGCTGCAACGACAACTCAACCTGCCGGTAAAGTTATTCCTGGTAAACCACAGCCCAAAAAGTGGATGCCAGAGATAGCAGCTGCTCATGGCATTCCATATGTTGCTCAGGCTGCACCTTCACATTTCAATGATTTTATGAGAAAATTCATTAAAGCTTTAAATACTAAAGGACCATCTTACTTGAACGTTTTCTGCACCTGTCCGAGAGGCTGGAGGGCAAAAGAAGAAGAGGGAATTCTAATTTCCAGGCTTGCTGTTGAAACCAACTACTGGCCGTTGTTTGAAGTTGAAGACGGGAAGTGGAAGATAAACTACAAGCCGAAAGAGAGAAAACCGATAGAGGAGTTTCTCAAGAAGCAGGGAAGATTTAAGCATATGTTTAAGCCTGGAAATGAATACCTCATAAAAGAGCTTCAAGAAGACGTTGATAAGCGGTGGGAGAGACTTCTTAAACTTGAGCAGTTATAAGGAGAGAGAAAGTGTTAAGCATTAGACCCGAAGAGGATAAAAAGTTACGAGAGGTTCTTACAGCCCTTTGCAGTGAAAGCAGAGCAAAGGTGGTATTTTTAATAGATAAAGCGGGTCAATTAATAAGCCGGAGTGATGCTCCGGCTTATACTTCTAATGATATAACTTTTGCATCACTTACCGCAGGTAACGTTGCGGCTTCTGAAGCTCTTTCAAAATTACTTGGCGATAAAACTTTAAATCATGCCTTTACTGAAACTGAGGACGAAGGTATCTATATGTCTCTTCTTGACAGGAAGTTGATTCTTGTGATAATTTTCGAGAAATTTGCGTCAAATCTTGGCATAATTCGTGTGAAACTTAAAAAGTATCGTCCCATTCTTGAGGAAATAATACGTAAGATAGAAAGGAAATCCGAGCAGGAACAGCAGATTGGAAAAGAGATTAATTTTGATGAGATAGATATAGATAATCTGTTTGAATAAAGGAAGGCGGAGTCATTAAATGCCACTAATAAACTTTGCGACAAAAGAGATTAACTGTAAGATTGTTTATTATGGTCCTGGATTGAGCGGTAAGACTGCCAACATAAAGTGGATATATGATCATATCAGACCGGAGAACAAGGGAGAACTTATTACACTTGCTACGGAAACAGAGCGAACGTTGTTTTTTGATTTTGTTCCGATAGAGGTAGCAACAGTTAAGGGTTTTAAGGTCAGATTTCATCTTTATACCACTCCCGGGCAGATTATCTACAAGATAAGTAGAAAACTAATTTTAAAGGGTGTTGACGGTATTGTTTTTGTTGCTGATTCTCAAGAAGAGAGACATGATGCCAATCTTGATACTCTTGATGATATGTTGAATAACATGAAAGAGCTCGGTATTAAGTTTGAAGATACTCCACTGGTTTTCCAGTATAATAAAAGGGATTTGCCTAATATTTTACCTGTTGAAGTTTTAAGAAAAGATCTCAATAAGTGGAATTATCCTGATTTTGAAGCAATTGCCATTAGAGGGGTAGGTGTAATAGAAACATTTAAAGAAATAACGAAGTTAGTCGTTCAAAAATTGAAAAAATGAAGTTAGAAATTAACGATATTTTGACAACAAAACCTGAAGAGATTCTTTTTCTTTTTTCTAATGTCTTAAAATTCAAACTTTCCTTCTCAGGCCGTTTTATAGAGACATGTGCCATCTTAAATGCCAAAAGTGGAAGGTGCCCTTCTGACTGTAAGTTTTGCGCTCAGTCGGAAAAGAGCAAAGCGAACATAAAAGTATATCCTCTTCTATCTGAAGAAGAGCTCTATAATTCAGCCATTTCAATGTTTTCTAAAGGTGTAGATAGATTCAGTTTCGTGTGTAGCGGAATAAGGCCTACTGTGTCTGAAATCAAGAGAATTGGAAAAGTAGCGGAAAGGATAAAGGCTGATTATCCGAAAGCTAAACTTTGTGCCTCTCTGGGACAGCTTGATGGAGATTCTCTTTCTTATCTTAAGAAAAGTGGAATAGACAGATATCATCACAATCTGGAAACTTCAAAAGAGTTTTATCCTTATGTTTCGTCTGTTCAAAGGTGGGAGGACAGATACAGAACGATTGCAAGAGCCAAGGAATTGGGATTTTCTGTTTGCAGCGGCGGAATTTTTGGGCTTGGAGAATCAGTAGAAGATATCGTTTCTTTTTTAACGTCTTTAAAAGAGTTGGCTGTTGATTCCATACCATTAAATTTTCTTTATCCAATAAAGGGTACTAAATTTGAGTATAATAATTTCTTGACACCATTGAAAGTTTTAAGGATAATTTTTGCTGCAAGGGTGTTTTTTCCGGATACATTCATCCGTATCTGTGGCGGTCGTGAGTATAATTTAGAACAACTGCAACCTTTCGCAGTTGCAGTTGTAGACGGGCTTATGGTAGGTAATTACCTTACCACCAGGGGAAGAAGTTTAAAAGACGATATGGAACTTATCAATAACCTTGGGTTAAAGTGCAGCCTGAAGATTTAACGGCAATTGTGATAAAATGGAATAACTTTTCTTGCAAGCTGTGTTATAATTTGCATGTTTAGCAAACAAGTTTATTAGAACTTTTTGAATATCTGAAACCAAAACCTGCAGGGAGTAGAAGAATGAGGATAGGGAGAGTATTTGTAGCCATCGTCATCGGTTTGATGGTGGGGGGAAATGTCTCTTTTGCAGCTGAGTGTGGAGGGAAAGGTTATACGGGTACGGATAGTTCTTATTGTTTAAAATGTCATAAGCCCTGTGTAACCTCAACTTTATGTAAGGGCAAACCTTCAGGTTGTGTTCATGTTCCTTCGACGTTTCCTCTTGTTAACGGTGAAGTTAGTTGTGTTACCTGCCATGATATGAACGGTGAGCAGGATAACATGTTTTTAAGGGGGAATTTCTCAAAAAAGCAAACGCTTGCTTTTTGTATGAACTGTCACACAAAAGAGTGTTATGCCAAGTTTAATCCTCACGAGGGTATGTGGCTCTATTCGGGTAAGAAGTTAAGGCAGACTTGTGCTTACTGTCACGGAAAGAATAATACAGCTGATCCGAGAAGGGTTTGTATCGGTTGTCATACAAAAAATCCACATCCAGGTGCTCTTGAGCATGTTGGACAGAGATGTGCTGTAACTAATCTTCCATCTGTTAATGGAAAGATTCATTGTATTACATGTCATAATCCTCACCCAACTTCATTTGATAAGCATGAGGGTAAGCTTCTTTCGGGCATAGGGGAGCAGGTTGCTAAAGCAGATTTTGAAGCCACACTTAAAACAATTTCATTCAGGAATCTGGAACATGTTGAATTTAATAATGGTCCTCGTCAGCTTATGAGGATGAAAACTGAAAACGGTGAGCTCTGTTTGAATTGTCACGAGAATATTCCAGATAATTAAAGAAATGACTGAGTAAGAAGGTTATCTTGAAAAGCCCGCTTTAAAGCGGGCTTTTTTATTTTTTTTCTAACAGATTTGGTAGAAAGCGTGTATAATAAGTCCTTGATTTCAGCCAAGAGGCAGGAGAGAAAGATGAAGAATTTAAAATGGAGAATCTTCCTTATTCTTGCAGTTTTGATAGGAGCTGTATATGTAAGCCTAACGAAGAAAGTTAATTTAGGTCTTGATCTTCAAGGGGGAACACATCTTGTTCTTCAGGTGGATACTGAGAAAGCACTTGAGGATGAGACTTCTTCTTATATGAGAGAAATTAAAATGCTATTTCAGAGTGAAAATATTCCGATACTTGATATTAAAAGAGAAGGCACGTCCATTACTATTGAGTTACTTGATGCTGATAAAATGTCTCAGGCTGAGAAGCTTTTAAAGAAGGATTACGGTGATATTTTTAACATTCAAAAGGTAGGAGAGACCACGCTTAAACTTTCCATGAAAGAGATGTATAAACAGAAAGAAGTTGATAGACTTTGTAGTCAGGCTCTGGAAACTATAAGAAACAGGATTGATGAACTTGGCGTTGCCGAACCTGTTATAGTAAGAAGCGGTAAGGATAGAATAATAGTTGAACTTCCAGGGATAAAAAATCCAGAAAGGGCGAAAAAGATTCTCGGTAGGGTTGCCAAACTGGAATTTAAACAGGTGATAGATGTTGCACCTTCTAAAGAAGAGCTTCTTAAGAAGTTAGGCGGAAAAATTCCTGACGATGAAGAAATCCTTGTACAGGAAATTAAAAAGAAAGGAAAAGTTGTCGGCAAAATGTATTACCTTGTAAAAAGAGAACCTATTCTTACAGGTGCCTATCTAAAAGATGCGTATCCGAGTGTTGATGAATACAACATGCCGGCTGTTAGTTTTGAGCTTAAAAGTCAGGGAGCGAAAATATTTGAACAGTATACAGCTTCTCATATAGGAACAAGACTTGCAATTGTTCTTGATAATAAGGTTCAATCAGCTCCTGTAATCCGTTCTCAAATAGGCGGTAAAGGACAGATAACAGGTCAGTTTACATATCAAGAAGCGAAAGATCTGGCTATTGTTCTCAGAGCCGGTGCCTTGCCTGCTCCTGTGAAGATTATAGAAGAAACAACGATAGGTCCTTCTCTTGGCCATGAATCTATCTCAAAAGGTATAAAGTCTGCAATTGCAGGTTTGATTATTGTTATGCTGTTTATGATAGTTTATTACAAGTTTGCTGGCTTTGTAGCTGATGTTGCTTTGATGATGAACGTTATTCTTCTCTGGGCACTTCTTGCGCTTCTTGGAGCAACGCTAACGCTTCCAGGTATTGCAGGATATATCCTTACTATCGGTATGTCCGTTGATGCTAACGTAATCATCTTTGAAAGGATAAGAGAGGAACTCAAAAAGGGCCGTTCTCTTATATCCGCTATTGAAGTTGGATTTTCTTCGGCGTGGGGAACGATACTTGATGCAAATGTGACAACGCTTGCATCGGCTGCAGTTCTTTTCCAGTTTGGAACAGGGCCAATTAAAGGTTTTGCCGTTACACTTTCTTTGGGTATTCTTTGTAGTATGTTTACTGCCGTTTTTGTAACTAAGGTTATTCTTGACATAGTAGTGAGATATAAACCTCAACTTTTCAGCATTTAAGGAGTAAAAGAGCATGGAAAGACAGTTTGATTTTATAGGAAAAAGATACATAGCTTATGCTATTTCTCTACTTTTGATTATAGGGACCTGGGCTTACGGCCTTTACAAAGGTCCTCGTTTCGGAATTGATTTCACTGGTGGTGTTCTGGTTCAGATAAAAGTAGAGGGAAATGTTAACGCTGAAAAGTTGCGGGAGATTTTTAAAGAGACAGATATCGGTAATGGGATTACCGTTCAGCAGATTCAAAATGCTAACGAATATATACTGAAAGTACCTGCTGCAAGTAATGTTAATCGTATTGTTGAAGAGATAAAAACTACTCTTATGAGTAAACTTAAAGATAAAGTTCAGATTTTAAGAGTTGAAATGATAGGTCCTGCTGTTGGAAAAGAGCTAAAAGAAAAGGGGCTGTTAGCAGTTCTATATTCTTTTATTGCTATATTGATATATGTGGCCTGGCGGTTTGAACCTGTGTTTGCTGTTACTTCCGTTCTTGCGCTTATTCATGATGCGCTCATAACGGTAGGTTTTCTTATGGTTACAGGTAGAGAGTTTAATCTACCTGTTGTTGCTGCGATTCTTACGGTTATAGGTTATTCTATTAACGATACTATCGTTGTTTTCGACAGAATTAGAGAGAATATGCAGATATATAAAAATTCAAAGCCTTTTGAGGAGCTTGTGAATGAAAGTATCAACCAGACACTTTCAAGGACGATAATTACGTCGCTTACTACATTCTTTGTTGTCCTTTGTCTCTTTCTTTTTGGCGGTAGCACCATAAATAACTTCTCTTTTGCACTGCTTGTCGGAATTATAACTGGAACCTATTCGTCTATCTTTATAGCAAGTTCTCTTGTTGTTGATTGGTACAGGATAAGAAAGAGAAAATGAAAGTTCTACACAGGTATGTTTTTACTGAAGTTGTAAGGCTTTTTTTGCTTTTACTGGTTGTTTTTATCTTGATTATAGTGATGAATCGCGCTTCTTTTATCGCCGAGACCATTCTTGGGTATGGTGTACCGGTCTCTTACCTTTTTGTAATTTTGTTTAAAATGATCCCTTCTTTTCTGGGGCTCTTAATCCCCATGTCTTTAACATTTGCAGTTCTGATAACTTTTTTTCTCATGAATGGAAGGAATGAAATAGTAGCCATAAAATCTTGTGGGATAAGTGTGGAGGAGCTTTTAAAACCGATTTTTTTGATTTCTCTTGTTTTGACTTTTTTGAATTTTTTCTCTGTAATGTTTGTTATGCCCGCCAGTAATGTCTCTATTAAGAGGCAGATTCAGGAGCTTGTTAGAAAAAAACTTTCTCTTAGTATTACTCCCGGCAGTTTCACCTCTAATTTTCCTGGGGTAACCTTTTATGCAGAAAAGGTTTTCCCGGAAAGGGGAATTTTAGGTGATTTTATGGTTTCCGTGGATAAAAAAAATGAGAAGATAACAATATTTGCCAATTATGGCAGGATAAGGATGGATAACGGCACTGTTTATCTTGATATTAAGGATGGTGTCGGTCAGTTTTTAGACTGGAATAAACCGGAAAATTTGAAACTTCTAAATTTCAATACATATACGCTTGTTGTCTATAAATTCGTTAAAGGAGAGACATTTTCTTCCTCGAAATATCTAAATTTGATTCAGCTGATTAGAAGGTGGAATCTTGAAGATAAAGTTGAGTTTTTCAAGAGATTGGCCATATCTTTAACACCGTTAATAATGGGACTTTTAGCATTTACTATAGCTGCTTCTATGCCTAAAGGTTCAATAGGAACTGCAGTTCTTTTAGGTTTGTTTATGATTGTTGTTTACTATGTCTTATATACCGTTGCCAAAAAGCTTGCCATGAAATCGGGATTTTTTGCTCTTCCTCTTGTTGTTGATTTTGTATTTGTTGTTTTATTTTTTGTTTTTTATAGAAGGGTTATGTCTGAAGCTTATTTAGAGTAGGTGTCGATGTTTAAAAAATTGGATATCTATACTTTTAAAAGGGTTTCAAAATACTTTTTTCTGATTTTTTCTGTTCTTGTTATTCTTTTTCTTGTCATAGATTTTGTAGGTAAAGTTGATCAGATTGGCGGCGGACATTTAAGCGATGTGCTGCTTTTAGTGCTTTCAAGATTGCCTCTCTATGTTGTAAGAATGCTTCCTGTTGCTGTTCTGGTTTCTGTTATGGTTACAGTGGCGGATTTTTCTTCTACAAATGAACTTCTTGTAATAAAAGCTTTGGGGATAAGTCTTTACAGATTTTCCATTCCTTTTATCGTTTTTGCGTTTTTTATTGCAATTTTTGCTTTTTCTGTTGAGGAAACAGTTGTGCCTGCTGCGGCGAAGATAGAAAAACATGTTTTAATAAATTCGGGAAAAAAGAAACCTCTTGTAATAGGGTCTCAAATATGGAGTAAGGCGGGTAATAAGTTTGTTTCTATTGAAAAACTTAACTTTGCAACCGGTGAGGGGAAACATTTTTCGATGATAGAGGTGGATAAAAGGTTTAAACCTATAAAAAGAACGGACGCCATAAATGTTAAGTATTTGGGAAATAATGTGTGGATGCTCAAAGATGTATACATAAGAGACTTTTCGAATAAAGTCTTCCGTCATCAGGAGGATTTAAAGGTAAATTTGCGCGTTTCTCTTCGTGATTTGAAAGTTTACTCTGCTGAACCTGAAAAAATGGAAATTTTTTCTCTTATCAGAATGATAAAGCACCTCAAAGCTCTCGGTTATAATGTGACGGCCTACCAGGTTGAACTTTACAATAAAATAGCATTACCGCTTGTTTCTGTTGTGGTTGCTTTTATAGGCATACCTTTGGGAGCTTTTAATCCTCGGAACCAGAAAAGTTATACTGCTGTAGTTGCTATTGTTATTACTGTTTTAATGTGGATTACAATTTCTTTCTTTAACAGTTTGGGTAAGAGCGGGGTTTTGCCGCCTATTTACGCAAGTTTTGCACCAGAGTTTATTTTCTTTTCATTAGGGTTGATGCTGTTTTCAAGGAGTCATACTTAGGATGTTTGATTATAGAAAAGCAGCGTATGCTCAGGAAATTTTAAAAAAGAAGATAAAATTACAACCTTTTAAAGGTTCGATTAATCTGGTGGCGGGTTGTGACCTAACGTTTTTAAATCCTTTTAAGACGCCGACAGAAGGTATAGCTGCTTTTGTTATTTTGAAGTATCCGGAGCTTGAGGTTGTTGAAAGAGTTTATGCTACGGGAAAGATTACGATTCCTTATGTTCCTGGATTTTTAGCCTTTAGGGAGATACCTTTACTTATTAGAGCTTTCCGCATGATAAAGAAGAAACCAGATGTTATCATAGTTGATGGCCATGGTATCGTTCATCCAAGAGGTCTCGGAATTGCTGCTCATCTTGGTGTTGTTCTGAATGTACCTACAGTAGGGTGCGCTAAAAAGCCTTTATACGGAAGATTTAATATGCCAGGTAAACAAAAAGGAAATTATTCTTACATTTTTGATAAATATACCAATGAAAAACTTGGAGTGGTTTTACGGACAAAAGACAATGTTAAACCTGTTTTTGTTTCTCCTGGTAATTTAACAGATATCGAGACTGCAGGAAACCTGGTTTTTTCTACTGTTACGAGCTATAGATTACCTGAACCTACACGGCTTGCTCATAATTTTCTGAGAGAAATTAGAAAAAAATTTCTTTAAAAAACAAAATTTATTTTCAACAAAATAATGAATATCAAGTGTAGCTTGCCTTTTCTCTAATTTACAATATAATTTATATAATGATTATTTGTATTGTTTGTATTGTTTTGCAGGAGGAGGAGATGGAAAGAAAAAGAAAAGGAGTGGTTTTAATTACACTTCTTGGCGTAATTACGGTTCTTTCTGTTGCAGGTGGAATCGCAGCTTACGTCATTACTAAAGAAACTAAGAGTACAAGAACGACAAAAGATGCACAGCAGGCATTACTTGCTGCTGAAGCAGGTGTTCAAAGGGCTATATCTCGTATTAAATGGGAAGGAAATTTCTCTGCCTTTTCTGGAAGTTTAGGTAAATCTGGTTATGATGTTGCGGTTGTTTATGATCAAACTTCAGGTTCAGGAAGAATAGTTTCGAAAGGTTCTTCAAACAGTGCCAATAGGGCTGTTGTTGTAAACTTCTGGACATCTGGAACATTTTCTTCGTTTGCTGCCAAAGAAAATTTCACAATGGATTATCTTTCTATTGAAGAACCTTTCCCAGATGTTACAGCTTTTAGAACGGGAGGCCAGTTTAAAACTTCTCCCGGTAATAGGTTGGAATTTAATGGAACTGCTTACAATGTAACTTTTATCTCTAAGTCGCCTACGCTTGGGGAAAATGTTATTCTTAAACCTTTTACAGGTGGTGCTGCTATTCCGTTTATTCCTTCGGTTACAGATACAGTGTTTAATCCGGGAACCTGTGATTATATGGATGTGACTAGAGTGCAGGGAGATGTGGTTTATTTCTCAAATGGAACTTCTGTGACTCTTACAGATATAACTGGAGATGGGACGGTTGTTCTGTGCAATACCAACGGTGGTATAGAGTCTAACGGGATAAGTTATACAGGTGAACCTGTGGTGGTTTACGCTAAAGATGACATAGATATTACAGGTAGCCGTGGTCATAGATTTAGGGGAGGTGAAACAGAGGTTACCTATGTTTCCCTCTATGGTGATATAAAGGTGGATGAACAGATACATCTTGGTTGTGGCTGTTGGAAGAGGAGTGGTAACAGGACAGCTGGATTGATAGCACTTAATGGTGATGTTGAGTTAAACGCTCCGATAAACATAAAAGGTAAGGGTTACGATTACAATGTTCTTATCTATGCGGGTGGGGATATTATTGGAAGTCCATCAGATTCTACTTTAAGGAGAGGAGGAGGGCATGGTGGTTATATGGGTAATGCTCTAATAAATGTGATGGAAAAGAACTGTGGTCGCTGGGGTTCCTTAAATGTAACGAATGGGAATATAATGATAGCTGCAAAAGGTGAGATAGACCTTGGTGATTGGAATGTCCTTTCCCTTTCTCATAAAGGGGGGAGAGGTGGAAGTATATCTGAAAACATTAATCTTTTGTTATGGTCAAATGGCGATATGAATCTCGGTTCTCTCGATCTTGAGGTTTCTTCAAGAGGTGGACACGGAAGGCGTTGGCTTGCGGAGAACGGTAATCTTGTTACGCTTGGTATATTGACAGGTGGGAAGTTGAATATAGGGGATCTGATATTAAGTGGAGCTGTTACGGGTATTTCTGAGGAAGAGGTTGACAAGTGGATTGCTCTTCTTTCAAATGGAACAGCTGCAACAGATGATCCGGAACTTTACCTTCTTGAGCAGTTTGTAGGCCAACTTCAGAATAATGTTGGAAGGTATGATCTGATTATAGGTAATTGGAAGTATTATTGATGGTTAATACAGTTTTTTCATAATGCGGCGACCTTCCGGTTGTCGCATTTTTATTTTATTCTTTAATAACTTGTGTAATTCTCGATATATTTGGTAATATTATTTATTAATTCTTGACATAATATCAGAATTTTCTTATACTAAATCTGTTCCAATTCCCCAACAGGAGGGTATGATGAACTTTCAGCTTGAAAAGGCGAAAATCCTTCCGAAAGAAAATCTTTCACAATTTCTGGAAGGTGTTAGACAATTCGGAAGGTTGATTGCGCCTGTTAAAAAGAAGGAAAAGTATATCTTCTCTGAGATTGATGATGTTTCAAAGGTGGAAACGGACTATGTCAGGACGATTCTGCCGCCGAAAAAATTTATTCTCGGTTACTTAAGAGAGAGGTTTGAGTATAGCCCGGAAAGGATGGAGTTTGTGGAAAATTTCAAACCTCAGCCTCAAGTGATTTTCGGAGTTCACTCTTGCGATCTTCACGGTATAGCCATTCTGGATGCGGTTTATCTCAAAGGGGATAATCCTGATCCTCGTTATTTGGCAGCCAGAAAGGAGACTACACTGATAGGTATTTCCTGTGTTCCGGATGACGATTGTTTTTGCATTTCTACGGGAACTGCTTTTCCTGACGGCACAAGCTGGGATCTGTTTTTCACGGATATTGGAGACAGTTATTTCGTTTCAATAGGAAGCGTTAAAGGTGATGAAATTATTCATTCTTTGGAGTCTATTTTCAGAGAAATTTCCAAGAAGGAGTTGTCTCTTTATAAGAGAGTTACGGCAGAGAAAAAGCATTTGTTTAAGGATAAAAATATTCCTGATCTTGAAAGGATTACTCAGGTTATTGAGCTTGAGTATGATTCTGAGATCTGGGAGGAAGAGGCAGAGAGGTGTTTTAGCTGCGGAACCTGTACCAATACGTGTCCTACTTGCTTTTGTTATACCAGTGTTGATATGCCTTCGATAGATGGGAAAGTTGTTACGAGAATAGAGTTTATAACATCCTGTCAATATCCTTACTATTCTCTTGTTGCGGGTGGACACAGATTTCATGAAAACATTAAAGAGCGCTTTAGAAACCGCTACTATCACAAGTTTGTCGGTTATCCTTATCAGATAGAAAGGTTTGGATGTGTTGGTTGTGGTAGATGTCAGCATGAATGCCCGGCAGGTATAAGAATTGTTGATACACTTAAAAAATTGAGAGGAGCGGGAGATGAAGAAGAGCCTGGAAAAGTTACTAACGATATCCACAGTGCATGATCCTTTTAAACCTCAAAAGGTGAGGATAACAGATATAGAGGAACTTGCACCTGATCATAAGAAGTTTTCCTTTGTCTTTCTGGAGGATGAACTTAACGAAAAATGGAGTCACAAGCCTGGGCAGTTTGTTATGTTGACTGTTCCTAAGGCTGGAGAAATTCCGATTTCAATATGTTCTTCTCCAACAAGAAAAGGAACAATTGAATTAACAGTCAGGAAAGTGGGAAGAAAAACGGAAGTTCTTCACAGTATGAAATGTGGAGATATTCTTGGTTTAAGAGGTCCTTATGGTAACTCTTTTCCTGTTGATTTGATGGAAGGCCACAATGTGCTGATTATTGCAGGCGGCCTTGGGATGGCGCCTCTTCGTTCTCTTGTATGGTATGTACTGGATAAGAGGGAGAAGTATAAAGAGGTTTATCTCCTTTACGGAACAAGAAATTATGAAGCTGTTCTTTATAAGGATGAGCTCAGAAGGTTAAAAGAGAGAGATGATATTAGATGTCTCTATATCCTTGATAGAGTGGAAACAGAAGATGATAAAGCCTGGACGGAAAAAGAAGGACTTATTACATCTCTAATTCCTGAAGTTGATCTTGATCCTTCCGATACATATGTGGCTGTTTGTGGACCACCTGTGGCTTATAGATTTATCGGAGCTGAACTTATAAAGAATGGTTATCAGGAAAGTAAAGTTTTTGTTTCTCTTGAGAGAAAGATGGAATGTGGAGTGGGTAAGTGCGGCCATTGTCAGGTTGGTTACAAGTTTACATGTGTTGACGGTCCTATTTTCCCACTCTGGGATACGAAAAATCTACCAAAAATGATTTAAGAGGTGCGGTATGGCAAAGCCAAAAATTGGAATAATGTATCTTACAAGCTGTGCAGGATGTCAGTGTGAGATACTTAACTATGAAGAAGCGCTCTTAAAACTTCTTGATTTAACAGAGATTAAATATTTTCCAATAGGCAGCAGTGCCAACACTCTTGATGAGGAGCTTGATGTTCTTTTTGTTGAAGGCTCTGTTTCTACATCTCTTGATGAAGAAATGGTTAAAAAGGGAAGGGAAAAAGCCAAGGTTCTCGTTGCAATAGGAACCTGTGCTTGCTTTGGCGGTGTTCAGGCAAACAATAATGATGTTCCTGTTGATGAGCTTCTGGAAACGGTTTATGGGACTACAGATATGCCTTTTAAGATTACTCATGCAAGACCTGTTGAGGAGGTTGTAAAGGTTGATTATTCTCTTCCTGGATGCCCTGTTGATGGAAAACAGTTCGTCTATGCAACAGCTTTTCTTCTAAATGGTGTTAAACCGTTCTTTCCGAAAATGGCTGTTTGTTACGAGTGTAAGCTTTCAGAGACAGAATGTAGAACACTTCAGGGACTTTTCTGTCTTGGTCCTATTACTACAGCTGGTTGTGGTGCTCCATGTACGTCAAAGGGGCTTGGTTGTCAGGGATGTCGTGGTGATCATGATGCTCCGAACTATAAGGAGATGGTGGAAGTTCTCTCAGAGAGGGGACTTAAAGGTAAAGATATGATTAATTTCATGAAAGTTTTCCGCGGCAACTACCTGAAAGAAAAACTTAAAGATGCAGGGGTCGAATGATGAAGAAAGAGATAAAGGTGGATCACTTAACGAGGGTTGAAGGTCATGGTGCCATAGAGATAATTTTTGAAGGGGATAAGGTAAAAGATGTTAAAGTAAGGATAACTGAAGGGCCGAGATTTTACGAATACACTGTAAGAGAAAGACTCTGGACAGACATTCCAAAAGTCGTTTCGAGAATATGCGGTATTTGTTATGTCTCTCACCGTATAGCTTCTGTAAGGGCTATTGAAGATGCGTTTGGTGTTAAGGTTCCAGAACCTATAGAACTTTTGAGGAAGCTTCTTATAGTCGGTGAATTTTTTGAGAGTCATTCACTTCACGTTTATTTTCTGGCACTTCCAGACTACATGGGATATGATTCTGCCCTTGCTATGGCTAAAGAGTATCCTAACGTTGTTAAGCGTGCGTTTAAGATGAAAAACCTGGGTAATACCATAATGAAGACAATCACGGGGAAACATTTCCACGGAGAAAACATTATTCCTGGAGGTTTCGCCACTTATCCTACGAAAGAGGAACTTCTTGCTTTAAAGGAGCAACTTGAAGAGATAATGGTAGATGTTGAAGATACGGTTAAACTTTTTGATTCTCTTGATTATCCTGAGCTGAATGATCCGCCTATGTTTCAAATGGCAATATCAAAAGATAAGCTTGCATTCGTCGGTAATGAGATATATCTGTCTGATGGGACTGTGTTTACCAAAAACGAGTTTGAGATGTTTGTTATTGAAAGTTTTAACGGCTATTCTATGGCAAAGCAGTCAACAATAGAAGGGAAGCCGTTTTTAGTAGGTCCTCTTGCAAGAGTTAATCTTCATCTTGATTCTTTGAGACCTAAGACGAAGGAAATTATGAAAAATATGAGAATTAAGTTCCCTTCAAACAACAGTCTACATCAAAATGTTGCAAGGACAATAGAACTTATGGAACTTACACAGGAAGGTATTGAGCTTATAGATGCTATACTTGCTGATTATCCTTCGATTTCAAGAGTAGAAATTAAGCCGAAAGCCGGAACAGGTTTTGGACTTAAGGAAGCACCGAGAGGAACTCTCTATCATAAGTATTCCTTTGATGAAAACGGCAGATGCATCAACGCAAATATAATTACACCGACAGCTCAGCTACAGGCGAACATGGAGAAGGATTTAAAATCGCTTGCTGAAAGGCTTTCTTCCGAGGATGAGGCTACTGTCAAAAAGTATGCCGAGATGATGATAAGGGCTTATGACCCATGTATTTCCTGTTCAGTTCATATGTTTGGTGCCAGGTTTGAGACCTTGAAAGTTATTCGTCTGTAAAAGATTACTTTTTAAAAACGCCCCCCTTTCAAAGGGGGCGTTTTTATTTTAAATGGTAAAATCAATCAATGATAAAAAATCCCGGAGGGTTTATGGATACAGCTATAAGAATTTTCTATTATATTGCCAGGGTGTTTTTCTTCATAGCTTTTCTGTATCTCTCTTTTATTATTCTTCTCAGGATTTACTGGGGATTTAAGTCTAAAAGAATGAAGGGAAAGCCGCTTCCTTTACTTGATGGGGAATTTGCCCGTCTAAAAAAAGGGAAAGGGCTTGTCTATTTCTACTCACCTACCTGTCAGCCGTGTAAAGCAATGGAGCCGATTATAAAGAAGCTTGTTAAGGATGCGAAGATAAAAGTTGTAAGAGTTAATGTTACTGAGAAACCGGAACTTGCCAGAAAATTTGGTGTTCTTGCTACTCCTTCTGAAATTCTGGTTGAGGACGGTAAGATTGTTAAAGTTATTTTAGGGCCTGCGACTGAAGGAGATATAAGAAAAGGATTAGGGTTATGAAAATAATGTTTTGTGGAGCAGCACAGGTTGTTACGGGAAGTTGCCATCTTATAGAAACAGGTAATTCGAAATTTCTTCTTGATTGCGGTCAGTTTCAGGGAGCTATGGAGCTTGAGGATCTTAACTATACCTTTCCTTTCAGGCCTTCTGATATTGATTTTGTTATTCTTTCCCACGGCCATCTTGATCACTGTGGTCGTCTTCCTCTGCTTGTAAAGGAAGGTTTTTCTGGAAAAATATATGCTACACCTGGAACAATAGATATTGCAAGATTAATACTGATGGATGCCGCTCAAGTTCAGGAAGAATCGATAGAAACTGTAAATAGAAAACGGGAAAGGGAAGGATTACCTCCTGTTGCTCCACTCTTTATTCTTGATGATGTATTTGATGTTTTCGATCTTTTTGAGCCTATTCCTTACGGTGAATGGGTTGGTATAAAGGATTTAAAATTCAGATTCAGCGATGCGGGCCATATTCTCTGTTCTTCTTTTATAGAGATGGAAATTGAAGGAAAAAGGGTCGTCTATTCAGGAGATCTCGGAAATAAAGGAAAACCTTTTGTTCGTGATCCTTTCTATCCAGAAAAGGCGGATGTTCTTATTGTTGAATCAACCTATGGAAACAGAGTTCATAAATCGGTTGTAGAATCTGTTAGAGAATTAAAAGAAGCTATACTGGACACCTTTAAAAGAGGTGGTGTTGTTCTTATACCTACTTTTGCCCTTGAAAGGGCACAGGATATTCTTTACTTTTTAAAGCAGTTTATAGAAAAGAGGGAAATTCCAAAATGTAAGGTTTTTCTGGATAGTCCTCTTGCCATTTCGATTACCAGAACGTTCAAAAGACATAAAGAATGTTTTGATAAAGATACTCTTGAAATGTTCAAAAAAGGAGATCCGCTGAACTTTCCCGGTTTAACTTTCACAAGAACGGTTGAAGAGTCTATGAGGATAAATCAGGTAAAGTCTCACGCCATAATAATTGCTGGAAATGGTATGTGCACTGCAGGTAGGATTGTTCACCATTTAAGGCATCATCTATGGGATAGGAACAGTTCCATAGTATTTATAGGTTATCAGGCAGAAGGAACTACTGGAAGAGAAATTATTGAAGGGAAGAAAAAAGTTAAAATTTTCAATGAGTATATAAAAGTAAATGCAAAGGTTTATACGATAAACGGTTTTTCTTCTCATGCCGATAAACCGCAACTTATTGATTGGATAAAAAGAGGGACTAAAAAAGATACCAGAATTGTTCTTGTTCATGGTGAAAAAGATGTGATGAAGGATTACGGAGAGGCTATATTAAAAGATATAGGAATTAAACCGATTATTCCTGAACTTTATGAGACATTAACCTTCTAGAAGGAAGAAAACAATGAAAAATAAAGAGCTTGCCAGAATATTTGATGAATGGGCTGATATACTTGAATTTAAAGGAGATAATCCCTACCATATTAGAGCTTATAGAAATGCAGCAAGAATAATAAATGACCTGTCAGAGGATATAGAAGTTCTTGCAAAAGAAGGAAAACTTTCTTCCCTTCCCGGTATAGGAAAACGCCTGCAGGCAAAGATTCTTGAGTTTTTGAAAACAGGAAAGATTGAAGAATTTGAGAAGCTTAAGACAGAAGTGCCGGACACGATTTTTACTCTTCTTGATATTCCTGGTGTTGGTCCGAAAACTGTTAAGCTCCTCTATGAGCAGCTTGGTATTAGGAGCCTTGAAGACCTAAAAAGGGCTATAGAACAGGGAAAACTTTACCAGCTTCCTGGTTTCAGACAGAAGAAAGTTGAGAAAATACGTAAAGGCATAGAGCTTCTTGAAAAATCCCATGGCAGGATTTTGCTTGGTGTTGCGGTTTTTATCGTTGATAGGATAATTGAACAGCTTAAAAGTCAGGCGTTTGTTGAGCATATTTCTGTTGCCGGATCAACAAGACGTATGAAAGAAACTGTTGGAGATATTGATATTCTCGCGACCGGTAAAAATCTTGAAATTATAGAAGCTTTTGTTTCTCTTCCTAACGTGAAAGAGCTTTTATGGAAGGGCACAAAGAAGGCTACGATAATTGTTGAAGAGGGAGAACAGGTTGACCTGAGGGTAACGGAACCTGATTGTTACGGTGCAGCGCTTCAGTATTTCACCGGCTCTCGTGCCCATAATATTCATCTCCGCACTATATGTGTTAAGAACGGACTTAAACTTAACGAATACGGCCTTTTTAAAGGGGAGCAAAGAATTGCAGGGAAAACGGAAGAGGAGATATATGCGGCTCTTGGTATGGATACGCCTCCGCCGGAAATAAGAGAAGATACTGGAGAGATAGAAGCAGCGTTTGAACATAAACTTCCGGATCTTGTTGAACTTTCTGAAATAAAAGGGGATCTTCATATTCATTCCAACTGGTCTGATGGTGCGTCTAAAATAGAGGATTTGATTGATGAAGCTCTGAAAAGGGGATACGAATACATAGCTATAACGGATCATTCAAAATCTTTGAAGATAGCTTCTGGACTTTCTGAAGAGGACCTTATGAGGAGAAACTACGAGATAGATAAATGGAATGAGAAATTAAACGGAAAACTTGTTCTTCTTAAAGGGACAGAGGTAGATATACTTCCTGATGGAAGGCTTGATTACGATGACGAGGTTTTAAAAACACTTGATTTTGTCGTTGCTTCCGTTCACTCAAGATTTAATGAAGACAATACGAATAGGATACTTAAAGCCATAGAAAATCCCTATGTTAATGTTATAGGCCATCCGACGGGAAGGGTTATAGGTGCAAGGGAAGCCTATCCGCTGGATCTTGAGAAAATATTTAAAGCGGCTGCTGAAACAGGAACGGCAATGGAGATAAACTGCTACTATAACAGGCTTGATTTGAAAGATTCTAATTGCCGTCTTGCAAAACGATTCGGTGTCAGATTTTCTTTAGGAACCGACTCCCATCACAGGGATCACATGTGGATGATAAAGCTTGGTGTTGGAACTGCACGTAGAGGCTGGGTGGAGAAAAGGGAGGTTATTAATACCTTGACTTTGAGTAAGTTGAAAGATTTTGTTATGGCAAAGCGGAAGAAATTTGGAGTTGTTTAAGGGGAGGTATCTATGTTTGTTCTTAAAGCTTCCGAGATGGGAATTATGGATAAAGAGACGATAGAAGGTGTCGGTATTCCGGGTATTGTTTTGATGGAAAATGCTGCCCGTGGTGTCGCTTCTGTTATAAAGAAGAAGATACCCGGAAGGAAAGCTGTAATTGTTTGCGGTAAAGGTAATAACGGAGGTGATGGCCTTGCCGTTGCCAGAAATCTTATAAACAGCGGTTACGATGTTAAAATTTTTCTGCTTTCTGAACCGGGGAATTTAAAAGGTGATGCAAGGATTAATTACGATGTTTTGCGTGGAATGAAGGTTCAAATTGTTTCTGTTAAAAGGGAGATAGATTTAGGTGATCTATTTTCCGAATGCGAAAATGCCGATTTTATAGTAGATGCAATTTTTGGAACAGGTTTATCAAAACCTGTTGAGGGATTTTACGCTGCTGTTATAGATATAATAAACAAAAGCAGAACGCCAGTTATTTCTGTTGATATACCTTCAGGACTTTTTGCAGATACCGGAGTTTTACCGGAAGGTACTTTTATTAAGGCAAATGTAACTGTTACTTTTGCTTTTCCAAAGCTTGTTCATATTATGGCTCCTGCCTGTAAATATGTAGGAGATGTGTTTGTCGTTGACATTTCAATTCCGGCGAAAATTTCAGAGAGGCATAATCCCGGAAGGTATGTTTTAACCAGAGATAAAGTTTTTGACGTTTTTCCTGGGAGAGATATTAACAGCCATAAGTATAATTTTGGTTTTTTGGCGGTCGTCGGTGGTTCTTGTGGAAAAACTGGTGCTCCTTCAATGAGTGCACTGGCAGCACTTAGAACAGGGGTTGGCCTTGTTTCGGCTATCGTTCCAAGAGACCTTAATTTTGTCTTTGAAGTTAAACTTACAGAGCCTATGACGATTCCTATAATGTCAGCAGAGAGGGGACATTTTAACGCTAATTCTGTTGATGAGGTTGTTACTTCTCTTAAAAACAGCAAATTTACGGCAGTTGCAATAGGTCCGGGTCTTGGATGGAACAGGGATACAGAAGTGTTTGTTAAGGAGATTCTGGAAAATGTTGACCTGCCGTTTGTTATAGATGCAGATGGTTTGAATTCGCTTTCAAAAAATGTTGATATTTTGAAAAATTTAAAGAAAACGGCAATTCTTACACCTCACGGTGGGGAGTTTTCAAGGCTTACCGGCCTTCCAACCTCAGAAATAGTCGCAGATCCTGTTACTCATGCTGTTAATTTTGCAAAAGAGCATGGCGTTGTTGTTGTTTTAAAAGGAGGTAGAACCGTTGTTGCAACTCCCGAAGGGAAAGCATTTATAAACATTATAGGAAATCCGGGTATGGCTACGGCAGGGACCGGAGATGTTCTCACGGGAATTATAGGAGCGTTTGTAGCAATGGGTATTTCTGCAGAAAAAGCTGCCACAGCGGGGGTTTTTCTTCATTCCCTTGCTGGAGATATGGCGAAAGAAAAGTTTGGTCAGGAATCCCTGGTGGCTACAGATTTAATTGAGCTTTTACCAGAGGCAATCAAGTTACTAAAACAACCTCTTTCAGAGGGAACAGAGATACCTTTTGTTAGCTCGATGAGAGAGATAGTAGGTGTTTAGAACAAAGAGTTCGAGAGACAGAGCTTTAAAAATAGCTGGATTATCTTTGCTTTTTGTTATCCTGCTGTTTTACGGCACAAGGTTTATTTCCGGTATTTCCGGAAAATTCTATTTAAGTAATCCGACATTTCACATTCTTTTCTCTCTCAATTTGCTTGTTCTTTTGGTTATTTTTGTTTTTTTAATTAGAAATATCTTTCTGTTTTTCATCCCTCACCGCTCCACAAGATTGAGATTTAAACTTGTTACTGCCTTTTCTCTTCTCATTTTAGGTCCTTCTCTCTTTGCGGTGATAATATCAACAAGTTTTGTTAATAAAGGTCTTGATAGGCTTTTTCGTCTTCAGATGAAAAGGAGTGTTGAAACTTCTCTTTTACTTGCAAGGGAAAGTTTAAATCTTGTTGCTGATGATATTGCTCGATTTCTGAAGACTTTTCCGTCGTTCAAAAGGGTAAATCCTGTGGAAGAAGGGTTTGAAGGTATTTGCCGTATTGGTAAAAGTGTGGAGTGTAAAGGGAATATAGAGGTAGAGCCTTTAACTGTTAAAAAAGTTCTTGAAGTTGAAAGTATCTATTCAAGGTTTGATGTGAAAAAAAGGGAGTTGACCGTATGTGTAAAAAGAAGAGGGCGTATATACTGTGCTTCCAGGAAGATTCCTTCATCTTTTGTTAAAAATTTTTCTCAGCTTGAACAGCTTCAAAAAGATTATAATATGCTAAAAACTTATGAAAGGCCCATAAAAGGTATTTATACTGCCACGTTTTTGATAATGGCGTTTCTTGTCCTTTTTGGAGCTTTATGGTTTGCCAGATATTTTGAGAAGAGGATTAATATTCCTGTGGAATCTCTTTACAGAGCCACTAAAAAGATTTCAAGGGGAAATCTTGATGTTAAGGTGGAGGAAGAGGGAACCGATGAGCTTAAAAATGTTATAGTGGCTTTTAACTATATGGTAGAGCAGCTTAAAGCTTTAAAAGAAAAGCTTGAAAGTGAAAAAAACTATGTTGAGAAAGTTATAAACAGTATTTCCCCTGCAGTTATTACTGTTTCTAAAGACGGAGAGGTTATTTCTTACAACCTGGCTGCTCTTTCTATTGTTAAAAATCTTGAAGGACGGAAGCAATTTATGGAAGTGTTTTCTCCTTATCCAGAAATAAAAGCAACAGTTCAGGAACTTCTTTTATACGGCGGAGGAAGGAGAGAAATTTCAGAAATCGTTGATGGGAATGAGAGATTTTTATCTGTTGAAGTTATTCCGTTTCCTGACGGAGAAGGTAGCGTCGTGATTATTGAAGATTTTACAGAGATGGTTAATGCTCAAAAGATGTCTGCATGGAAAGAGGTTGCTCAGAGACTTGCTCACGAAATTAAAAATCCTCTTACACCTATTTCTCTTTCCGCAGAACGTGTTAGGAGATTAATTTCAAAGCAAGATGTTCCGGAAGAGTTAAAACGCGCCGTTGATAAAGCCGTTTCTTTGATTGTTGAAGAGGTTGAGATAATAAGGCGTCTTGTTGATGAGTTTAGAACTTTTGCAAGGCTTCCTCTTCCTGAGAAAAAGATGGAAGACTTAAATAGATTGATAGAAACTTATGCTCTTGCTTACGGTGAAAAAATAAAAATTAATTTTGATTTCGGAGATATTCCTGAAATTCCGGTGGATAAGAAACTTTTTAGAGAAGTTTTTCTTAATTTGATGGAAAATAGTATTGACGCTGGTGCTACTGCCGTTTCCATATCAACGTTCTATAAAGACGGAAGGGTCTATATCTCTTTCAGGGATAACGGTCCCGGTATTCCGGAAAATTTAAGAGATAAGATTTTTTCTCCTCACATGTCTACAAAAAAGAGTGGTTGGGGACTGGGTCTTGCCATTGCTAAAAGAATAATAGAAGACCATGGAGGAAAGATATATCTTGTTGATGGCAATACTTTTGTTATAGAGCTTCCGGCTTAGAGGAGGAAAAAATGCTTTTCAGACACAGAAATGCCAAGATACACAGACTTTATAAAGAAAAATTGGGACTCAAGGAACTTATTGCTATCGGTGTAGGTGGAATGATAGGTGGTGGTATATTTTCTGTACTTGGGATAGCTGTCGGCCTTGCTGGAAACGGTGCTCCCATATCATTTCTTATAGATATGTTAATTGCTCTTGCCGCAGGTTATCACTATGTGAAACTGTGCCTTACTTTCAGAGATGATGGGGCAAGTTACACTTATCTTAAAAGAGCATTTCCCGATAAGCTGTTTATTTCTTCTATTGAAGGTTGGGTAGTTATCTTGGGTTATATCGGAACTCTGGCTCTTTATTCTTTTACCTTCGGTGCTTACGGTGCTGATCTTCTTGGTTATCCATCTTCGAATCTTGTTAGAATGGTTCTATCTGTTCTTGTTCTTCTCTTTTTCTATTATGTTAATGTTAAAGGTGTCAGGTCTTCAGGTGTAACTGAGGATATTATTGTTTATGTGAAAATCCTAATTCTTTCTCTGTTTGCTGTTATAGGGATTGCAAGAGTTGACGTTCACAGATTTGTTCCCCTTATGAATAAAGGTGTTCTTCCCGTATTTTTGGGAGCAGCTGTTATTTTTGTTGCCTATGAAGGATTTCAGCTTATTACAAATGCAGTTGCAGAAACGGAAAATCCTGATAGAGATATTCCGAGAGGTATTTACGGTTCAATAATGATAACTGGATTAATTTATTTTCTTTTAGCAGTAATAGCCGTTGGAACATTAAGCTATCATCAGATAGTTACAGCAAAAGAGTATGCCCTTGCTATGGTTGCACAGCCAGTTCTGGGTGTTTTTGGAAGAGTTCTGATAGGTATTGCAGCTCTTATGGCAACAAGTTCGGCTATTAATTCGACTATGTTCGGTGCTTCACGAATGATGGCAGAAATGGGAGAACAGGGAATAATGCCCAAATTTTTATCTAAAAGAAATAAAAAATTGGTTCCTGTAGCTGCTCTTACCGTTCTCTTTATACTTTCTCTCCTGTTTTCCATGCTTGGCAGTTTAAGTATAATAGCTGAATTTTCAAGTTTGACCTTTTTAATGGTTTCAATAGGGGTCTCAATAGCAAATATAAAATTAAAAGAGAAAACACATGCTCATAAAGGTATTGCTCTTGCTGGCCTTATTCTTATGGCGATTACATCAACAACTATAATAGGGTATTTATTGAAGACAAACCCGCAGGAAATTCTGGTTATTTTTGGACTTTATGTTTCTGTTTCGGTTGTGGCTGTTACATACATGAGCAAACCATTTGAAATTAGACAACAATAATGAAACTTTAATATTTAAGGCTCTCCCTGCGAATGTATAAATGTTAAAAAAATGTAAAAATTTTTGGTAAAATAATTCCAACCATAAGCAGGGAGGAAAAAGATGAAGATTCATGAGTATCAGGCTAAGGAAATATTTAAAAAGTATGGCCTGCCGGTCCCACTTGGAATTGTTGCCCACTCAGCTCAAGAAGCAAAACAAGCCGCAGAAGAGCTTGGAACTCCGATAGTTGTTGTTAAAGCACAGGTTCATGCCGGAGGAAGAGGAAAAGCAGGCGGAGTTAAGCTTGCAAAATCACCTGAGGAAGCTGCTGAAATAGCAGCCCAGATGATAGGTAACCGTCTTAAAACTTATCAGAACCCGGAAGGACTTCCGATAAACGTTGTTCTGATAGAAGCTGGAGTAAATATAGATAAAGAATTTTATGTGGGAATGACACTTGACAGAGAAGTTTCAAGGCCGGTTTTGATGGTCTCTGCCGCCGGAGGAATGGAGATTGAGGAAATTGCCAAAACCAATCCGGAGTTGATTATAAAAGAGCATGTTGATCCTGTAACAGGTCTTATGCCTTTCCAGGCAAGAAAGATAGCCTTCAAAATAGGTCTTACAGATAAAAAGGTTATATCTCAGTTTGTTAAATTGGCAATGACTCTAAGTAAAATGTATTTTGACCTTGATGCATCTCTCATAGAGGTGAATCCCCTCGTTCTTACAAAAGAGGGAGATCTTATCTGCCTTGATGCGAAGATTGACTTTGATGACAATGCACTCTTCAGACATAAAGATATTCTTGAACTGGAAGACACCACGCAAATCGATCCCCTTGAGCTTGAAGCTAAAAAGTGGGATCTCAACTATGTAAAACTTGATGGAAATATCGGTTGTATGGTTAACGGTGCCGGTCTGGCGATGGCTACTATGGATACAATTAAGTTTTATGGCGGTGAGCCTGCTAACTTCCTTGATGTTGGTGGTGGAGCTACTGTTGAGAGAGTTGCGGCAGCATTTAAACTTCTCCTGTCAGATGAGAATGTTAAAGCCATTTTTGTAAATATTTTCGGCGGTATCGTGAGATGTGACAGAATTGCCGGGGGTATTGTTGAAGCTGCCAAGCAGGTTGAGCTTGATAGACCTCTTATAGTTAGGCTTGAAGGAACAAACGTTGAACTTGGTAGAAAGATGCTGGAAGAAAGTGGACTGAATATCATTCCGGCAAAGGATATGGCTGATGGAGCTCAAAAAGCTGTTAAAGCTGCAAAAGGTGAACTTTAATTAACAGGGAGGATGAGATGAGCGTTCTTATAGATAAAAACACAAAAGTTGTTGTTCAGGGACTTACCGGCAAGGAAGGTTCTTTCCATGCAAAACAGTGTCTTGATTATGGCACACAGATTGTTGCCGGTGTTACACCTGGTAAAGGTGGAATGACATGGCAGGACGATGAAGGAAAATATAGTGTTCCAGTTTTTAATACGGTCGAAGAAGCTGTTAAAGAAACTGGTGCTAATGCTTCTTTAATTTTTGTTCCGCCACCGTTTGCCGCAGATGCAATACTTGAAGCTGCAGATGCAGGAATAAAAATAATTATCTGTATTACAGAGGGTATTCCTGTTAACGATATGATTAAGGTAAAAAGGGCGTTAGAGGGGACAGGTGTTAGATACGTTGGGCCGAACTGTCCCGGTGTTATAACACCCGGTGAGTGTAAGATGGGAATTATGCCAGGACACATTTTTAAAAAAGGTAGAGTTGGAATTGTTTCAAGGAGTGGAACACTTACCTATGAAGCTGCCTATCAGTTAACAACGAGGGGAATCGGACAGTCAACGGTTGTCGGTATAGGTGGAGATCCTGTTCCGGGAACGACTCACAGAGAAGCTGTTGAAATGTTTAACAACGATCCAGATACAGACGCAATAGTTCTCATAGGTGAAATTGGCGGAACGATGGAAGAGGAAGCAGCTGAATATATAAAAAATAATGTTTCCAAGCCAGTTGTTGCCTACATTGCCGGTGTAACTGCTCCTCCGGGAAGAAGAATGGGACATGCAGGTGCCATCATTTCCGGTGGAAAGGGAGATGCAAAGAGCAAGATGGAAGCATTAAGAGCTGCTGGTGCTTATGTATGTCAGACACCTGCTGAAATAGGTGAAACTGTTGAAAAAGCTCTCAAAGAAAGAGGTCTTTTATAAGGAGGAAAAGATGTCAAAGCCAAAGGGAATAGTTGAGATTAACGTTGATTGGTGCAAGGGATGTAACGTTTGTGCCGCTATCTGTCCTACAAATGTTCTTGAGCTTGACAAAATAAAGGCAATTATGACTGTCAAGTATCCTGAAAAGTGCATCGGCTGCAAGCAGTGCGAACTTGTATGTCCTGACTTCTGTATCTTTGTTTTCACACCGGAAGAGTTTGAAGAAATTACTGGAAGTAAAAGTGCATAACGGAGGTTGAAATGGCAAAGCTTGAATTAAAGTATGGTAACCATGCCTGTGCTGAGGCGGCAATTATCGCCGGTTGCAGGTTCTATGCAGGATATCCTATTACTCCGTCTTCAGAAGTTGCAGAGAAGATGGCCGAATTACTGCCGAAAGTTGGTGGTGCGTTTATTCAAATGGAAGATGAGATCGCTTCAATGGGGTGTGCCATTGGTGGTGCTTTTGCCGGTAAGAAATCAATGACTGCAACTTCAGGTCCCGGTTTTTCTTTGAAACAGGAAAACATCGGATATGCAGTGATGTCAGAAGCTCCTGTAGTTATTGTAAACGTTCAGAGGGGCGGTCCTTCAACAGGTCTTCCTACACAGGTTGGTCAGCAGGATATTATGCAGACTCAGTGGGGAACTCACGGTGACAAACTCATTCCTGCCTTTTGCCCTGCTTCTGTTGAAGAGGTGATGGAAGAGACGATAAGAGCTTTCAACTGGGCAGAAGTTTTAAGAACGCCGGTTGTTCTTCTTATGGATGAAGTTATCGGACACATGAAAGAGTCTGTTGATATGGATAAGTTTAAAAATCCTGAAATCTGGAACAGGAAAAAGCCTAAGGTTCCACCGGAAGAGTACCTTGCATATAAACCTGAAGAGGATGATGTTCCGGCTCTTGCCGATTTCGGAGACGGTTACAGATATCACGTGACGGGACTTATGCATGACTATACGGGTTTCCCAACAACAAATCCTGTAATGTGTCAGGAGCTTGTTGAAAGACTTATAAGAAAGGTCAAAAGAAGGGCTAAAGAGCTTGAGAAAAACGAAGAATTCATGCTTGATGATGCGGAATTTGCCATTGTTGCTTTCGGTTCAACAGCAAGATCTGCGAAACTTGCGGTTAAACTTGCAAGGGAAAAAGGTATAAAAGTAGGACTTTTCAGACCTATAACTCTCTGGCCTTCTCCTGAAGAGACACTTTACAGGCTTGCAGGGAAGGTTAAAGCAATTCTTGTTCCTGAGCTTAACATGGGACAATATGTTCTTGAGGTTGAAAGGTGTACTAAAGGACAGTGTCCAATATTCAGAATGAACAGAGCCAACGGGCAGATGATTTATCCGTTTGAGATTCTTGAAAAGATAGAAGAAATTGCAAGTGGAAAAATAGTAATTCCCGTTTCAAAAGCTTGATTTTAGGAGGTAAATGATGCTTCAACCGATAGATATTTCGCTTGAAAAAGCGTTAGAGAAAAAGCCATACTTTAAGTATCTTAGAATTGATAAAATGCCCCACATCTGGTGCCCCGGTTGTGGTAACGGTCAGGTTTTAAAAGCCATATGTATAGCGCTTGATAAGCTTGGTATTGATAACAACGATGTTTCTATGGTTTCCGGTATCGGTTGTTCTTCAAGAACACCCGGATACTTTGACGGTTACACCCTTCATACAACTCACGGAAGAGCACTTGCTTTTGCAACAGGTGTGAAGCTTGCGAGGCCGGAGCTTACAGTTATTGTTACAACTGGAGATGGTGACTGCACGGCTATTGGTGGAAACCACTTTATCCATGCATGCCGCAGGAATATTGACATTACTGTTCTTCTTTTTAATAACTGGATTTACGGTATGACCGGCGGTCAGGTTTCACCTACGACGCCGAGTGGTTCATACGCTACAACAACTCCTTACGGTAACTATGAGCCGAACTTCTCAATTGCTGATCTTGCAATTGGAGCTGGCGCAACGTTTGTTGCAAGAGGAACCGCTTATCACGTTACAGAGCTTGTAAATCTTGTAGAGGCAGGTATTAAACATAAAGGTTTCTCTCTCATAGAGGTTCTTACACCTTGCACTATTCAGTATGGGAGAAAAAATAAAATGGGTATTGTTGATATGTATATGTGGCTTAAAGAAAATACAATTCCTCTCAAGGCATGGGAAAAGCTTCCCGAAGAGAAAAGACAGGGTAAACTTCCAAGAGGTATCCTCCATCATGTTGATAACAGAGAGGAGTACACAGAGAAGTATTATAGTGTTGTTGAAAAAGTAATGGGAGGGAATAAGTAATGAGATACGAAATTAGAGTTATAGGTTCTGCCGGGCAGGGTTCTCTCCTTGCTGCTTATGTTCTTGCTGCGGCAGCTGTTCAGGAAGGTTATCACGTTACGCAGACGGCAACCTATGGTGCTGCTATGAGAAGTGGAACTTCAATGGGTGATGTTGTAATTTCAAATGAACCTATTGATTTTCCAAAAGTTTTTAATCTTGATGCTGTTGTTATTCAATCTCAAGAGGCTTATGATGAGATGGTTGGTGGAAAACCCATAAGACTTGATCCGGAGTGTGGCGAGAAAGATGCTGATGTTCTTGTAAATGTTAAGGATGGTGCAATTGTTGTATTTGATGCTGACCTTGTCCAGTGTGATCTTGATGCAAACAGGTACAGACTGATTGCTGCGCCTATAGCAAGAACAGCTACAGAAATTGTAGGTAAAAGACAGACAATGAATATTGTTGCTCTTGGTGTTCTTCAGGTTGCTCTTGAAGATAGCGAATGTCCGATTTCCGAAGAATCTTTCATAAAAGCCATAGAAAAAGCTGTTCCTTCAAGGTTTGTTGACCTTAACAAGAAAGCCTTTGCAGAAGGTGTAAAAATAGGAAAAGAAGCTCTCAATAAAGCATAGAAAACGGGGGATCAATCCCCCGTTTTTAAATTAATAAACTTTCCACTCTTTTATAATTATTTTTCCACCGGTGCCCGCATTGTCAATTTGCTTTTTGAGTTCACAGTAAAAATTCTTATAGAATAAAGGTATTCCAAGAGAGGTTCCGTTTAGGCAGTAGTTCTTAATCTCTTCATATGTAAGACCGCTGGGATGTGTGTTTTTCTTAAAATCCAAATCTTTCATGTGAACATCTCCATCGGCAACTATAAATGCAAAGTTTCTTTCATATCCATCAGGACAGGAGCCAGTTAAATGAATGCTTTTTGAATCATTTATATTTACACCTTTATCTGCCCATATTACAAAGTTTGCTCCTTGTTTTGTGGAACCTGTATCCCATAGAAAAGAGGAATCTACATTAATAGCACCTGGTGTTATAAAAAAAATGGATGATGTTTTTGTTGCATCTTGATTTCCTGTGACAGTTATAACGCCTTGGGGAAACGTATTTGCGTCTATTTCATTTCCTGCATAAACGAGTAAATTATAGCCACCTTTTGTTTTTCCAGTAAATTTTATTTTATCATCAAATATTACTTTGTCTTTTGCAGCTATAGTAACGTTCCAGTCTGTTTTCATTCCTTTGTCTCCCAATTCATCTTTTACATAAATATCGTTTTCTGCCAGCAGTTTAACATTGTCTACATCAATGGATGTATCTATAAATATGTTTTTCCCACAAATGGTTTTCCCTTCTATATTTGAAAGTGATGATAAATATACATCTGATGAGGGATTTCCTATATCACAAGTTTCATTATCAAGTGGGGCGAAAATAGTTGAAGTATCCATATCTGCGGCTTTAGGAGGTTCAAGGCTACTGAATTTGTGGACAGTAAAGTTTGCATTTGTAAGGAGATTTTCTGCTGTACTACTGATATTAACCACACCCATTTCTGCTTCTGTCCATGGCGTGCTATCCATGCCAGTTATATCAAATGTTCCGTTTATAGAGAATGGAAAGAACGGACCTCCTTCAATTTTAATGATTACTTTTACTTCTCTTGATATATCTTTAATTTTTCCCACTGAATCTACTTTTATTGTGCCATCCGGATTTTTGACAACTGTTACAATGTATGTTCCGTTTGCAAATGTTGCTGTAGCGGTTTGAGGACTTGTTGTAGGTTTTAAATTTCCACTTTTAATATCGGCAAGAACTCTTTCTACTCCGCTTTCAGCAATTTTAAGTGCTTCAACTGAATATTTTGTGCTACCGGTTCCTTGTGATTCTTTCTGAATCATATAGGTTGTTATGCCGCCCAACATCGTTAAAAGGGCAATTACACCAAGAGTAACTTCTAAAACTAATGCTTTTCTTTTTTTCATAAAATCCCCCTTTAAAGGTTTACCAGTTTCTGCAAATTACTTTATCACCTATAGAAAAAGTTTCATTTCTCACTTTTCCAGTTATTGTGTAGGAAACAGTATGATTGTTGGAGTCAACCGAGGCATTGAATGTATTTATCGTTACGATGTTTCCATCAAACATTGAAGCAGCAGTTCCGCTCCCGATAGCTCCTCGATAGACCTTTCTAATAATATTATTGTTATTCAGATAATATTCAATCTTATATTTGCATGTTAAACTTGCGTTTGTCCATGTCTGGTTATCACATCCTGTTTTAGTGTAGTCAATAAAATATATCGTTAGAGGATCGGCCAATGTTCCAGTTCCGCTTACGGGAATTAGGCCAGCAGAAGCTACACCTCCGTATCCTGCTTTTCTCAGGTCGGAATCTATTATTTCTATGACGTTAAATACAGATATGTTGCCTCGAGAAGTTTTCATAGTTGTGTCCATCTGCCTGTATCCAAATGAAAAGAAGATGACAGCAGCGGCCATAATGATTAGGGCTATTATTGTTCCTACTATGAGTTCTATGAGTGTAAAACCGGCTCTGTATTCTTTCATTACCAATTCCCTTTGATATATTCTAGTGTAACGTTTCCATGGTAGTTCTGATATGAAAAACTGCTGATTACCTTTATCTTTTTGGTATTTGGATCTACCCCATTTTCTACTATCCATTCGATATTGGCATCACCGCTAAATCCATCGCAGCATGTATCAGGATCGTTGTTGCAAGTTTCATCAATTCCCACAGTTAAGCAGGAATCAGTGTAGTTAAGGCTTACAAGATGTTCAAGAACTTTGTTGGCTTTATAGAGAGCTGCTTCTCTTTCTTGATTTATTTTTGAATATTTAATATTGAATATGATAAGCATACCTATTCCAAGCATGGCGATAGTGAATATTGCCATTGCTATTAAAGTTTCAATAAGTGTAAAACCTTCCTTTTTCAATTTATAACCTCTGTAAATAGATTCTTCCGCTTATTGCGCTGATCGTTATTTTGTATGAAATTCCATATCCGGACACTGTTATATTTCCATTTTGAACAGGTAATTTGTTCCGTTTAAAATTTATGTAGTTTGTTCCTCCTGAGAAACTTGGAGTTAAAGTGATAGGAGAATCTATTGAAATGGTTTTTATTGGAGTTGAGTTTGTTGCTGGTGCATAAATTTCATAATTGTCTGAATTTATTACTACTTTGCTGCTTCCTTTTTCCATGGCAAGACTTTGGCTCCAGATAAGGTCAGATGTTAGTTCTTCTGCTGCTTGCCTCACTTTTGAATAGTGTATCCAGGTAATAATCTTTGGGATAGCTATGATAGAAAGAATTCCAGCTATAACTATGCTTACAATAAGTTCTGTTAAAGTAAAGCCTTTTCTTTTCAGTATTTTCATAGTTGATTTCCCAAAAGTAAAATAGCCATTCAATCTACATATATATATAATATATAGGAATTTAGCCTTTAAAACAACTATCAACTTACTAAGGTTAAAATCTAAAAAAATGTTTTAAATTTCTTGACAACTCGATTCAAAAATCCTAAATTTCTAATCAGAAGGAGGCAGTGATATGAAAGATGAACACACACCGGTGTATATGATAAGTGTTGTAGCTAAATTAGTAGGTGTTCATCCTCAAACACTAAGATTTTATGAAAATGAAGGGCTTTTAAAACCTTCCAGAACGAAAGGTAAAACAAGGCTCTATTCTGAAGCAGACTTAAAGCGGTTGAGGAGGATTGTTTCTCTTACTCGTGATAAAGGAGTAAATGTAGCTGGTGTTGAACTCATATTAACGATAGAGGATGAACTTGATCGTTTGTTTGAGATGCTTGCTCAGTTTCTTGACGAAACTTTAAAAGAAGCGTTAATCGAAAAGTTGGAAAATGAGCAGTTTAAAGAGTTGAATGTGAAAAAGTTTATTGAGATTCTTTCCGAGTGATTCGGTGGGTTTGTCCACCTTGCGTTATGCGAAAAAACAAAATAAAAATTTTTCTATAGGGAGGTAGATTATGAACATCTGGGATCTTTTAAGTGGAAGGGCAAAGGATTCTATTATGCTTTCACAGGAAATAGCAAGGCAGCTTGGTGAGAGGTATGTTGATACAGAACATTTACTTCTTGCACTTGTTGAACTTCCAGGCTCACCTGTTATAGATATTTTTACCATAGCCGGTTACGATCCGATCAAAGTTAAAAAATTTATAAGAGAACATGTTGATAGGCTTGGGAGACTTGGACTTTCTGCCGGTTATACCGGATATGAGGAAATTTACATTACACCAACTCTTAAAAAAGTTCTTGATTCGGCGATAGATGAAGCAAGAAATATGAAAGCGAGAAATGTTGATGTTGAACATCTTTTCCTTGCACTGTTTAATGTTCCTGAAGGCATGGCTGCAAGGATTCTGAACAAACTTGGTATAACCAAAGAGGAAGCTGTTAAAGCGGTTGAGAAGTATAGATCCGGTAAGAAGAAAGTTTCAAGAGATATTACTGGCAAGAGGGCAGGCAGGCAGCTTCCGGAGATTTTGAGAAAGTATGCTATTGATCTTACAGGACTGGCAGAAGAGGGCAAGCTTGATCCTGTAATTGATAGAGAAACTGAAATGAAAAGGGTTATTCAGATTCTTTCAAGGAGAACGAAAAACAACCCTGTTCTTGTTGGTCCTGCTGGTGTTGGTAAGACAGCAATTGTTGAGGGCGTTGCTCAGAAAATCGTTAATGGTGAAGTGCCTGATGATCTAAAGGATAAGAGGATAGTCGCCCTTGATATGGCTGCTCTTGTTGCAGGAACAAAATATCGTGGTGAGTTTGAAGAGAGATTAAAGCAGGTGCTTGATGCTGTTAAAAATGAAGGTAACATCATCCTCTTTATCGATGAGCTTCATACGGTTATCGGTGCAGGAGCGGCTGAGGGTTCAATGGATGCTGCTAATATCATGAAACCTGCACTTGCAAGAGGTGAGTTTAGAGTCATAGGTGCTACGACAACTGATGAATACAGAAAGCATATAGAAAAAGATCCTGCCCTTGAAAGAAGGTTTGCTCCGGTTTGGGTCGATGAACCTGATGTAGATACTGCAATTCTTATGTTGAAAGGTCTAAGGCCGAAACTTGAAGAGCATCATAAGGTTAAGATAACAGATGAAGCTATAGAAGCAGCTGTTAAGCTTTCCAAAAAGTATATTCAGGGAAGATACCTGCCTGATAAAGCTATTGATGTTCTTGACGAAGCTTGTGCAAGAAAGAGAATTCAGGCAACCTATGTTTCACCTGAAATGCATGAGCTTAAAGAAAAGCTTCATGAATTAAGGGCTGAACTTGATGAAGCTGTTAAAAAGGAAGAGTTTGATAAGGCTGCTAAGTTAAAAGCTGAAATCAAGAAAATTGAAGAGAAGATTAAGGAACTTGAAGAGAAGCAGGCTAAAATGAAAGAAGAATCTAAAGGTGACAAACCGGTTGTAACTGCAGAAGACATTGCGGAAGTTATATCTGAGATGACGGGAATTCCTGCTTCTAAACTTCAGGAAGAAGAGATACAGAAGCTTTTGAGAATGGAGAAAGAGCTTCACGAGAGAGTTATCGGCCAGGAAAGAGCTATAAAGGCTATTTCAGAGGCTATAAGAAGGGCAAGAGCAGGACTTCAACCTGCAAACAGGCCGCTTGGAAGTTTCCTGTTCCTGGGACCAACAGGTGTTGGTAAGACAGAACTTGCTAAGACGCTTGCCGAATATCTCTTTGGTGATGAGACGGCAATTATAAGACTTGACATGTCTGAGTACATGGAAAAACATGCGGTTTCAAAACTTATCGGTGCACCTCCAGGATATGTTGGCTACGACGAAGGTGGGCAGTTAACGGAAGCTGTTAGAAGGAAACCTTACAGTGTTATCCTTCTTGATGAGATTGAAAAAGCACATCCTGACGTGTTTAACATCCTTCTCCAGATACTTGATGATGGAAGATTGACAGATGCGAAAGGTAGAACGGTAGATTTTAGCAACACGGTGATAATTATGACTTCTAACGTTGGATCAGAATATCTTATGCATCTTTCCAAGGAAGAGTTTGAGAAGAACTATGACAAGATTAAAGAGCAGATAATGAATGAACTCAAGAAGAGATTTAGACCTGAGTTCCTCAACAGGATAGACGAAATTATTATTTTCCATCCTCTTGCAGAGGAAGAGATTAAGCAGATTGTTGATCTGCTAATCAGACAGCTTAATAAGAGACTTGCGGAAAGAGGTATTAAAGTACAGCTTACCGAAGAAGCTAAGAAAGAACTTGCAAAACGCGGTTATGTTCCTGAGTTTGGTGCGAGACCTCTTAAAAGGACCATACAAAGAGAAGTTGAGACACCGCTTTCTGTTGAGATACTTAAAGGTAACGTTCAGGAAGGTGACACCGTTAAGGTTGATTACGATAAGGAGAAAGGTGAATTTACCTTTAGCGTTGAAAAACCTGAGCTTCCAGAAGCCACAAAAGCTGAGATAAAAACAGAAGGTGAAGAAGAGAAGAAAGCTGGTGAAGGCAAGGAAGAGAGTGAAGATAAAGAGTAATTAATATTGTTCGTGGAAATTGAAAGGGGGCTTTTAAGCCCCCTTTTTTATTCTGAAGTTACCATTTCTGCTGTTTTTAGTGAGTTATAAACACAATCGTTGACACCGACGCCTCTGTAAGCGTTAGAGTTTAAAAATAACCCACTATGGTTTGAGGCAAGTTTAAAGATTTCATTTACCTTTTCGACATGTCCTACAGTGTAGTGGGGGATGCCCTTTGGATGTTTAAAGACGGCTGTCATAATGGGTTTGTGGCGGATTTTCATGATTCTTTTGATATCTTTGTAAGCTATTCTTGCTATTTCATCTTCTCCAGCAAGTGCAAGGTGAGGTTGCCTTGCTCCGCCGACCATTGCTCTTATCAGTGCTTTTCCTTCAGGTGCCCTGTTGGGAAAAACGCTTGAATCCCAGAGAGCACCTAATATTTTTCTCCCTTCGGACCTCGGGACGAGAAAACCAAAACCGTCAAGGTCGTGTCCCAGTCCTCTTTTTATAAATCCAAAGGCTACAACTGCTATCGGTGAATACTCTATTTCGTAAAGTTTCTCCGCAAGCTTTTTATCAAACTTTTTGACAAGGGCGGCTGTGATGTAAGAAGGTGTTGAAAGAACAACTTTGTCGAAGGTTTCCTCAAATATTTCATCACCTTTTTCATAAACAATTTTCCACTTTCCGTTTTCCGGAAGCAGCTTTTTAACATTAGCCCCGAGGTAAATTTCTCCTTTTATGTTGGAAACGAGAGCGTCTATCAGGTCTTTGACACCGCCTTTAAAAGATGTTAGAACACCGCCCGGACCCGCTGTAGCGTCTTTTTTCTCTTTCTTCATTGCTAAAAGACCTTTTATCAGGCCTCCATATTTTTTTTCAAGGTGCCACACAGCAGGAAAAGCTGCCTTTATGCTTAGCTTATCAGGATCCCCTGCGAATATGCCTGCTGCCATCGGATCTATAAGTTTTTCAAGGGATTCTTCTCCTATTCTTCTTTTAACAAATGCCGAGAGACTTTCATCAGAGTCGTCCTTTTTAGGTGGTATGAAATATTCTGCTGCAAGTCTCAACTTACCTTTAAGAGACATAACGTATGATGATAAGAAGGCTATTGGATTTTCAGGAAGGCGAACAAGTTTACCGTTAACAAACACAAAACGTTTTCTTGCTTTGTCTGAGCTTTTGTAAACTTTATCCTCTATCTTTAAGTCTTTTACAAGGTCAAGTGTGTAAGGTTTATTGTCTAAAAAGCCGTTCGGTCCTGTTTCTATAATAAAACCACTTTTCAGGACAGTTAACATTTTGCCGCCCGGCAAGTTTTCCTTTTCGAAAACAGTAACTGAAACGTCATCTTTTCTGAGTTTTTCAATGTAAAATGCTGTTGAAAGACCTGAAACTCCTGCACCGACAACTGCAACTTTTTCCATCTTTTAACCTCTTAAAAGTTTTTGACATTCTTGAGATATAGCTGTTATTAAATCTTCGTCCTTGTGGTTAAGCGGTACTCTAATATATCTATCAATTCCAGCCTTTTCTGCCACCTCTTTATATTCTACATCAAGTTCAAACAGTGTTTCTATGTGTTCTGATATAAAACTTACTGGAAAGACAATAAGTTCTCTGATGTTTTCTTTTCCCAGTTTTTTTATTGTTTCTTCTGTTGTTGGCTCAAGCCATTTTATAGGTCCCACCTTACTCTGATAAGATATGGAAAACGGGACGTTAAGTCCGTCCATTACAAGAGAAACAGTTTCCTTGACTTCTTTTACGTAAGGATCCCCTGATTCTATTAAATATGCAGGCAGGCTGTGAGCACTAAAGAGAATGTAAGGATTTTTAGTATTTTTAATGCTTTTTTTTAATTGTTTTCTTATCCATTTTATATAGTGGGGGTTTTTACACCACGATTTCACCATTTTTGCGTTTTTAAAGTATTTTTTTACATCTCTTATGCAGGCACCTGCTGTTGCGAATGAGTAGTGAGGGTAGAGAGAAATGGCTGCTATTTCTTCGGCACCGTAGTTTTTCATCTCTTCAGCTACTTTTTCAAGCAGCGGTTCGGAGTAAAGCATCCCAACAAACGTCTTTACACCTGTTTTCTGCTCAACCGCTTCTGCTATTTCAAGAGAATATTTTACTGTCGGAGAACCGCCTCCGATAGCTTTGTAGTTGGGAGCCACTTTTTTTGAACGGATAGTGGCTATCATGTAAGCGAGTGGTTTTTGTAAAAATTTGGGAACTCCGAAATTTATTAAATCCCTGTCAGAGAATAGGCGGTAAAGGAAAGGTTTAATTTCCTGCAGGTTAGATGGACCTCCCATGTAAACGATTAAGTTGGCTTTCTTCAAGCTTCACCTCTTAAAATCTTGAATAAGAGGAATGATAGCAGTTTTTAGAGTATATTTAAATGTAAGCTATCGGTGTTTGGAGGGGGTATGAGATTTTTGTCAGAAGATAAGGTCTATGAGATGCTTGATGCTGCAGGATTGCCTGTTTTAAAACATAAAGTTTTTCACTCTTATGACAAGATTGATTGGGATTTGTTTCCGGCTGTTGTTAAGCCTCTTTTTGAAAAACCTGTTCATAAAACAGAGATGAATGCTGTTTTTGAGTGTTTGGATAAGAAAGAGCTGCTAAAAACTATTTCTGTTATTACAAAACGTTTTCCCGATATAGATAATTTTATTGTTGAAGAAAAATTACATGGTATAGAGGTGTTTTTAACCCTTAAAAGGGATTCCTCTTTTGGGTTTGTTGCTGGTTTTGGCACGGGAGGCTTCTGGGTTGAGTTTTTGAAAGATGTTGTGTTTGTACCGAATTCTGCTACTAAATCTCAAATTATACAGGCTCTTCATAAAACAAAACTTTTTAAGCTTCTGACCGGATACAGGAATGTAAAAGGGAATATAGAACTTTTTGTTGATTTTGTTTTGAAATTTTTAAAGATCCCTGAGAAATATCCAGAATTAATGGAAGTTGAGATCAATCCTCTTTTCGTAAGTGAAAATTTTGTTCTTCCAGCTGATGGTAAAGGTTTTACAGGAGATATATTATTTAGAAATAGAAAGAAAACCTCATATATTGATCCTGGCCTCTTTTTTCCTGAAAGGATTGCTGTTATAGGGGCTTCTAAAAAGAGGGATTCTGTTGGTTATGCTGTTTTGAAAAATCTCTCGTCTTTTACAGGTAAAATTTTTCCTGTTAATCCGAAATATGATGAAATACATGGAAAAAGATGCTTCCCGTCAATTTCATCTATTCCTGGAAAAGTGGATTGTGCTGTCATCGCTATTCCTGCCTGTTTAGTTCCTGAAGTTTTGAAAGAGTGTGGTGAGAAAGGTGTTAAACTTGCTGTTATCATTTCAGCAGGATTCGGTGAGAGGGGGGAAGAAGGAAAGACACTTGAGAAGAGGATAAGGAAGATATCTGAAAAGTTTGATATAAGGATTTTGGGTCCAAATACGCTCGGATTCATAATTCCTTCCATCAGGTTGAATGCTTCGTTTTCAAAAATTATGCCGGAAAAGGGAGATGTTGCTTTTATTTCTCAGAGCGGAGCGATTATTACGGCTGTTTTAGATAAAGCTGTTGAGAAAGATTTTGGTTTCTCCTCAGTGTTTAGTCTTGGAAACCAGTTGGATATTTCAGTTACTTCTCTTCTTTCTTCGCTTTCAACCAGAAGAGAAAACAAAATTTTTATAGTTTACGTTGAAGAGGTAAAAGATGGATATCTCCTGTTTCCCATTTTGAAAAGGAATCCTGTAATATTTATAAAGGCAGGGAAAAGTTCTGAAGGGAAAAAGGCAACATATTCTCATACAGGTGCTCTTGCTGGCGATTACAGAGTTTTTAAAGATATTGTTACAATAGAAGGAGGTATTGTCGTAGATAGTATTGATGAAGCTCTTGAATGTTCGCGAGTTCTCTCCTGTTATGGAAGATTGAAAGGTAACAGGGCCGTTGTTATTACCAACGCGGGCGGTTTTGGGGCTCTTCTTGCTGATTATCTTTCAAACTACGGTTTTTCACTTGTCGATATAGCTTCGATTAAGGATAAACTGGACTCTTTCCTGCCTGAAGGGTGGAGCCATATAAATCCCGTGGATATATTAGGTGATGCTACGTCTTTAAGATATGAGAAAACTTTTGAAGTTATGGAAAACCTTGATTGGGATGTTGTTTTTGTGGTGGTAACACCTCAATATATGACGGATATTCATTCTATAGCCCGTGAAATAGTTGAGTTTCATAAAAGGGTGAAAAAACCTGTTTTCCCGTGTTTTATAGGTGGCTATTCTATTAAAAACGGTATAGAGTATGTTGAAAGAAATAACATACCCGCATTTGATGAGCCGTTGTTTATGGTGAAAATTGCTTCGTTTTTAAAAGTAGAACCGTGTTGACGGCTCTACTTTATGAATTTTAGATTTTCGATATCTTCAAGTAGTGCTTGAAGATCTTCTTCGTGCTCAACTTCGTCAGTTAATATCTGAAGGACAAGATTATAAGTAATAGGGTCTATGTCCTTTGTAAATTTTAATATCTCACTGTAAGTGTCAATGGCACACTGTTCTCCTTTGACATTTTGTTCCAGAATTTTTCTGACGAATGGATCATTTGGGGCATCATATCCGCAATTTGTCTTTTCAAACCATTCTTTCGGTGTCAATATTGGTGTTCCGCCGAGTTCAAGGATTCTTGTTACAAGCATATCCGCATGTCTCAATTCATCAGTTGCGTGCTCAATCAGCTCCGCTATTACCGCATCTTTCATAGGTCCTTTTACAACTTTGGAGCCTATCCAATATTGATAATAAGCCAGCCATTCATCGCAGAGAGCCTTATTCAACATTTCAACGATTTTGTCAGCATGTTCGCCAACGAGTGCTCTTCCTTTTGTTCCCATGATTCCCCCTTTTTCTTGTAGTCTATATTTCAACTTAAAAGACTGGTTCTAAAATGTCAACTCATATCCTCCGAGAAGTATTAAAACAAGGTTTGCCATAAACAGAATTTCTTTTTCTATTTTTGTTAATTTGCTGAGGATGTATTTATTGCCGAGGAGCAGAGAGACTATGTTCCACATTATGAAACTTGTAGCTACGATTTCCATTCCGAATAGAATTTTAATGTGGGTTGGTGTTTGAGGAGGAATTAACTGTGTAAATATTCCCAGTAAAATTAGAGGAAGCTTTGGATTTAATATATTGCAGAAGAAACCTTCCCTGAAACTTTTTTTTGCAGGTGTGTTTTTTTCTTCCTCTATATTGAGACTTTCCTGTTGTTTTTTCATCTGATAAAATCCGGAAATTCCTATATATATCAGGTATAGAGAACCGACAGTTTTCACAATTTTAAACAGTGTTGGATTTTGAGAGAGAATGCAAATGCCAAAAATGGCGGTCAAGGTATGAATAACTATTCCTGATGTTATTCCTAAAATAGTTAAAAACCCGTTTTTGTATCCACCGCTGATTGTGTTTTTCATAACCAGTATGAAATCAGGGCCGGGAGTTAAAAGCAAGAGTGTCCATACTATAAACAGCGTAAAAGCTATTTTGATCATTTGAGTAACCTTTCACATTCTTTGATGTTTTTAAACACATAGTCCGGCCTTAAATTTTCATCTATGGAGTCAAGTATATCCGGTGATGAGTATTTTCCGGAAAGGACGAAAACTGTTTTAAAACCGACTGTTTCTTTGCCGCCTGCAAGGTCTGAGAAAGGATCATCACTTACCATATAAATTTTTGCAGGGTCTTTTATTCCTACAAGTTCAAATGCCCTTTCAAAGTAGAGTTTTGACGGTTTGCCAAAGGATACAATAGGGCAATTTCCTGCATACGAAAGACATGTTGCTATTGCACCAACGCTGGGACTTACAAAACCATCTCTATCAAGAATTATTCTGTTCATGTGGTATGAGTAAAGTTTCGCTTTATTTAATACAATCGCTGATGTGGCAGTTTTTAGTTTTTTAAAATTAACCTCTTTATCTCTTCCTACCACAACTGCATCGACTTTATAATCGTCTTTTACTTTAAAACCACTTTCTTGAAAAAATGATTTTATTTTCTCTGTTCCAAGGAAGTAGATGGATTTGATACCTTCTTTCTTAAGCGTATCTACTGCGAGGAATGATGGAGATAATAGTTTTTGTTCATTTACATTAAAACCTTTGCCTTTAAGAATCTCTATGAGTTCTAAAGGTTTTTCTGTTGAATTATTGGTTGCAACTATCCACGGTATTCCCATGGAGTCAAGTTTTTCTGTGAATTCAAGAGCTTCCGGGAATGGTGTGTAAGATTTGTCTTTTACCAGTGTTCCTTCAAGGTCAAGCAGGAATGCTATTTCAGCCATAAATCGTCCTCCAAATAGTTGCATATGGTGGAGTGTATAGCGATGAATTAGTAATCTATGAGTTTCAAACGTTCTTCGGGGGTTACTATCTGTGTTATTTTTATTCCGTATTGGTCTTCTACCACGTATAGCTCGCCTTTTGCAACAAGTTTCCCATTTACTTTTATATCAACTGGTTCGTTTATATGTCTGTCAAGTTCTACTATACTGTTAGGATGAAGATTAAGAATATCTTCCAGCTTCATTTCTGTATTGCCAACCTCCACAGAAATTTCCACCGGGATATCGGCTAAAAGCTCCATTTTTTCAAGCTCGGGACAGGCCATCTTTTCGGTTGCCTGCTGCTCTGCCAGTGCTTGAGACCAGTCAGCCATTACGTCTTCAGCAGGTGTTTCGGTAGTCGTATTTGCAGAGGCTTCGTCCCTTCCCTCTTGCTGCTCTCCTGATTCCGTCTGTTGTTGGGCAAGTGCTTGTTCCCATTGGGCAGCAAGGTCCTCTTGGGAAGGTTCACTGCTCTGCTGATTTTCTGTCGTCTGGTTCTGTTCCGTTTCCTGTTGAGGTTGGTTTTGCTTCTCTTCTGTCATTTCCGTTCCTCTCAATAGCTATGTCTGTTATAAGTGCTGCATATTTATCTTTTATTTTACCCATTTTGGCTTTAAATTTGGGTCTGTCTTCAACGTAAAGAAGAATTTCGTCTCCCTTCATTACGGAAAGGGAAATTTTATCCCCAACCTGCCAGTTAATGAGTTCCTTAACTTTAACCTTTTTCCTTTCCAGTTCAAGGTGTAAGTTGAGCTTTAGATGTTTGAGTTTTCTTATAAGTTCTCTATCCCATATTGGATCTTTTTTAGTAAAGCCTGTTTCGGAGAAGATCATATCTTTTATCGGCAAAAATAGATCCTGAGGAAAACAGAAAAAGAAAGGTGCTTCATAGCCTTCGATATCCATGTTGCATTCCACTACTATAACTTTGTCGTTAGGTGATACGATTCTTGCAAGCGAAGGGTTTAGCTCTATTGATTTCAGCTCTATTTTTACCAGGTAAAACTCTTTCCAGATACTTTCAAATGTTTCGAGAGCTATATCGACGAAATCACTAATGATTTTTGTTTCAAGTCTTGTAAAGTCTCTACCTTCTACTTTAAATGGCTTGGCAGGCCCACCGAACATAACGCTTATAATTACAAATACCAGTCGTGAATCCAGGACAAAAAGAAAATTTTCTTTTAAAGGCTTCATGCTTACTATACTGTAACTTGAGGGAAGGGGGATTTTTGACATAAAGTTATCAAATTTTGTTATGTAAATACTGTCTTTACTTACCATAGAAATTCTTGGAACCAGTGTTCTTATCCTTTCACTAAAAATTTTGATCCAGCGTTCAAATATTAGCTCCAGGCCCGGAACATCTCCCTTTTTTATCTGTTCGAGTTCAGAAAAGTCAAAAGGTCTTATTTTCTGGGCTTCAAAACTTTCTTCCTTATCGCTTTTATCTTCCCCAAGGAGAGCATCTATCTCTTCCTGGGAGAGGAAATCTTCTGCCACACTGCCTCCTTATACCAGTTCTTCAGAACCACCTATGTCTATTTTACCTTCAGCTGCAAGTTGTTTTATGACCATAATGATTTTCTTTCTTGCTTTTTCAACATCAGATTTTCTAACAGGTCCGAGGGCTTCCATATCTTCCATAAGCATTTGAGCGGCACGTTTTGACATGTTGGAAAGAAATTTATTAACAATCTCTTCAGGTGCACCTTTGAGAGCAAGAATGAGATCATTTTTCTCAACAGCTTTGAGAATTTCGATAATTGCACGATTGTCAAGTTTGAGAATATCTTCAAATTTAAACATTCTCTCTTCAATGGAGTCTGCCAGACTTTCATTTTCTTTCCTAATGTCTTCCAGAATTTCATTGGCAAGTTCTTTCGGCAATGCGTTGACAATTTCGGCAGCTATATCAACACCGCTTAGTGTCTGTTCTTTTCCGGCACCTACTGTTATGAGTTCTTCTTCTAACGCTTCTGTTACAAGTTTCAGAGTGTTGGTTGATATTTTTTCGAGGGTTGCCAGCCTCTTAATTACTTCGTCTCTAACATTCGTAACTCCTAACCGTTTAGGCAGGTATTGAATTATTTCAGCGGCTTTTTGTGGCTTTATCTGGGATAAAACAATGGCAATTATTTGTGGATGTTCCTTTTCTATTAGTTTAGCTATGAATTTAGGATCAAGCTTTTCAAGTTCTTTAAATACCATTTTTTTGTTTTCTGAAAACATTGTGCTTTCTAACAGTTCTCTATATTTTTCGGGAGGTAGGGCTTTTTCAAGTAGCTTTCTGAGGTTATCGGGAGCGACTTTTAATGGGGCAAGCTGTGTCAATTTTCCGTAAGCCTCTTCGAGAACAAGCTTTACGAGCTCTTTGTTAACAGGTCCCAGAGAGAACATGGATTTTACAAGTTTTTCTATTTCATGCTCTTTCATCTTTTTTAGAACATTGGCTGCTTCGTCCTCAGGTAGAGAAAGTATGAGAATGGCTGCTTTTTGTGCGCCTGTAATCCTCCCTGTTGACTTTACATCTTTCTTTTCTGTGTTTTCAGCCATAAGCCACCCGGTGGTTGTTTTTGAAACTGCTAGAAAAATATTATAACAATTAAATCAACGTTTGAAGAGTTTAGAAAGTGAAAAGTTTTCAATTGGTTGTATATTACAAGCATAAAAGAAATTTTGAGAGAGGTAAAGATGCCGATTTTAATAAATGGTGTTACAGATGAGAAGAGGTTATACAGAGAGTTGAAAAAGATAGGATTGAGGAAACACGATATCAAAGAAGTTTTTATAGCTAATCTTTCGGCGCTTGTCTATCTGAAAGATGAATTACTTGTAAAAGCTTATGGAGACTTTGTACCTGATAAAGAAACTGAAAAAGAGATAAAGACGGTTCACAGCTATGTAGAGCGTTTTAAGCATCTTATCGATGTTGAACGACTTGCCGAAATGGAATTCCAGGAAGAGGAGATTAGAAGATTATCTGGAAGAGAAAGAGAGCTTTTAGGAAGGGCTATTCTTGATTTGAAAGGCACACGTGCCGGGATGAAATTTCATCTTCACCTTGTCAGATTTTACAGAGAAAAGCCTATTGAAACGGAGATAGGAAACGGTGATATCGTTCTGGTAAGCCGCGGTAATCCTCTCAAAAGTGATCTCCTAGGGACAGTTATAAGGGTGACGGAAAAAACAGTTACTGTTGCATTTGATAACAAACCACCTCAGTGGGTTTATAAAAAAGGTGTTAGACTTGATCTTTATGTAAACGATGTTACCTTTAAACGGATGGAGGAAAATCTGGAAGAGTTTCGTCATGCGTTTGGTAGAAAAAGAGAGTTGAGAAATATTATTTTAGGTTTAAAGAAGCCGACACTTTCAGAAGAAGGATCTTTTGTGCCCGTTAACAAAAAGTTGAATGACTTTCAGAAATTGGCTGTTAGTCACGCATTAGGTTCTCCAGACTTTTATCTTGTTCACGGTCCCCCGGGGACGGGAAAAACAAGTACTATAACGGAGTTGATCGTTCAGCTTGTTAGAAGGAAAGAGAGAGTTTTAGCCACTGCGGATTCCAATATTGCAGCGGACAATATTCTGTTAAATTTATCAAAATATTCTGATTTAAAGCTTGTTAGAATAGGTCATCCTGCAAGAGTGCTGGAAGAGTTGGAGAAATTTTCTATTTTTGCTCTTTTTGAAGAGCATGAAAAAAGCAAAACCATAAGAAAGGGATGGGAAAAAGTAAGAGAATTGATAGAGAAAAGGGATAAATTTCTCAAACCTGTTCCTTCGCTGAGAAGAGGTATGACAGATGAAGAGATTATTCATTTAGGAAAAAAAGGGAAATCATTCAGAGGAGTTCCTGCTAAGAAAATCCGTTCTATGGCAAATTGGCTTTTAGCCAACTATGAGATAGATATAAGAATAAAAGCACTTAAAGAGATGGAAACACAGCTTTTCAGAGAAATCATTGCCGACGCCGATGTTGTTATATCAACCAATTCGATGGTTAAATCGGATCTACTTGAGGATTTTGAATTTGACGTTGCTGTAATAGATGAAGGGAGTCAACAGGTTGAACCATCCACTCTTATACCTATTATGAGAGCTAAAAGGTTTTATATTGCTGGTGATCACAAGCAACTCCCGCCTACTGTTACAAGTGAAGAAGCCAAAGAGCTTGAAAAGACTCTTTTTGAAAGACTGATAGATAACTATAAAGAGCTTTCAACTATGCTTACTGTTCAGTATAGGATGAATGAAAAGATAATGAAATTTCCTTCCGAAGAGTTTTATGACGGTAAACTTGTGGCGGATGATTCTGTTAGAAATCATACATTAAAAGATTTGATTTTAGGTAATGTGAAGATCCCGGATTCATATAAAGCTATTTTAAATCCAGAAGAAGCGTTAACCTTTGCAGACACATCACAGATAAATGCCTTTGAATTTAAGCCCTCTGGTAGTACCTCTTACGAAAATTATGAGGAAGCAAAACTTGCAGTAAATTTTGTTTTCCATCTTGTAGATATGGGGATCTCAAGGAAAGATATAGGGATAATCGCTCCTTATGCTAATCAGGTTAAGCTTATTAAAGAACTTTTACTTGAAAGGGATTTAAAGGTTGAAGTGAACTCTGTTGATGGTTTTCAGGGAAGGGAAAAAGAGGTTATAGTCATCTCTTTTGTGCGTTCAAACGATACCGGTGAAATAGGATTTTTAAAAGATATAAGAAGACTTAACGTTGCTATTACGAGAGCACGCAGAAAGCTTATTTGTGTCGGTAATAGTGACACTCTCTCTTCTCATGATGTTTATAGACGTTTTATCTCTTACGTAAAAGGAGAGGGGACGTTTGTTAGTCTTAATTAAATAAGGTTTGTTTAAAAAGATTTTTTAATGTATTAAAATAATGGCAATTGGCATTCAGGAGAAAAATGTATGAGTGTTCACGCGCTTATTTTACTTGTTTCGATTGCTGTTTTGATTTTTTTGCTTTATAGGGAAATTTTTCATCCTGCTGCCTCTTTTACTATTGTTGTTTCTTTCCTGGTAGTTGTTGGAATTTTGACACCTCATGAAGCACTATCAGGTTTCTCAAATGAACAGATTGCACTAATAGCTCTTTTGCTTGTTGTAAGTTCAATTATTAAAAACTTTCGCATAACCGGGTATATTTTTAGCAAACTTATGGATGAGAAGCTTTCGTATAGGCAGTTTTTATTTCGTTTAATGGGGACGGTTTCTTTTTTCTCGGCATTTCTAAATAACACACCTATAGTGGCTGCTTTAATTCCATATGTTTATGATTGGGGAAAGAAAAAGGGGATAGCTCCTTCTAAACTGCTTATTCCACTTTCTTATGCTGCCATCTTAGGTGGAACAGTCACTCTTATAGGCACTTCTACCAATCTTGTAGTTAATGGTCTTGTGGTTAGTGCAGGTCTTAAACCATTTAAGATTTTTGATTTTAGTTATGTAGGAATTCCTGCTGTTTTTGCCGGGATGGGTTATATGTTAATTTGGGGACACAAGTTACTTCCAGAGAGGAAGGATGCGGTATCTGCATTTCTTGAGAAAAAAAAGGAATATCTGGTTGAAACCATAGTTCCTTCAGGATCTAACATAATAGGCAAAACAGTTGAAGAAGCAAAGTTAAGAAATTTGAAAGGCCTTTTTCTTGTTGAAATCATAAGAGAGAAAGAGAGAATAACTCCCGTTTCTCCGAAAGATGTTATTAAAGAGAACGATGTTTTGATTTTTGCAGGTGAAACAGAGAAGATAATTGAGCTTGTAAATGGAGAGGCTGGATTTAAACTTCCGCCTGTTTGCTCTTTTGGAGATGATAAAGTAGAGCTTGTTGAAGCTCTTATTCCTCAGAATTCTTCTCTCATTGGTAAAAAAGTAAAAGCGACAAATTTTCGTGGACGTTTTGATGCGGCCATTGTAGCTGTTCACAGAAATGGAGAAAGATTAAAGGGGAAAATAGGAGACATTGTTTTAAAACCTGGTGATTTGTTACTGATTCTTGCAGGAAAAAGTTTCTGGGACAGAGTTTCTGATTCTGATGATATTTACGTTATTTCAAAAGTTAAAGAAATAATCAATATTGATCAGAAAAAAGCGTTACCGGTTCTTGTTGGATTTTTATTAGCTATTTTACTTTCTGCTCTAAAAATCGTGCCTTTATTCGAATCTCTTTTGTTGCTTATCTCAATCTTTGTTATTTTTAAGATAGCTTCTTACAGTCAGATTAAGAAAAGTTTTGATCTTAACATTATTATAATTGCTGCTCTTTCCATTGCCATCGGTAAGGCAATGGTTAACACAGGTCTTGCCAATGCTATCGCAAATACACTTGTTCCTGTTTCAATCCCTTTTGGTATAACCGCTGCTCTTTTATTTGTTTATCTTACAACGAACGTTTTGACCGAATTTATAACTAACCTTGCAGCGGCTTCCATAACGTTCCCTATAGCGCTATCTGTTGCTCAAAAATTGTCTGTTGATCCTAAGGCTTTTATTTTGGCTGTTGCTTTTGCGGCTTCTGCAAGTTTTTTAACTCCTATAGGATATCAAACCAACCTTTTGGTATATGGTCCTGGTAATTATCGATTTAAAGATTTCTTTAAGGTTGGATTGCCTTTATCGTTAATATACATGTTTGTTACAATTGCCGTGTTGAAATTGATGTTTTTATGAAGAAATTCTGGAGGTGGTTGTGACTCAACGCTTTATTATTCCTCATAAAGGGCGTATTACACGGGAAGATAGAGAGAGAATGAAGAATCATAAATCTTTTATCCTCTGGTTTACAGGACTTTCCGGGTCAGGAAAATCAACACTTTCTCATCGTGTTGAAGAAAAGCTCTATAAAATGGGTGTTCACACGTATGTTCTTGATGGTGATAATGTGAGGATGGGTTTGAATAAAGATTTAGGATTCTCTGAAGAGGATAGAAGAGAAAATATCCGTAGAATAGGAGAAGTGGCGAAGCTTTTTGTCGATGCCGGTATAGTAGTGCTTACGGCTTTTATTTCTCCTTATAGGAAAGATAGGGATTTCGTTAGAGGATTGGTAAAAGAAGGAGATTTTATAGAAGTTTATGTTAAATGTCCTATTGAGGTTTGTGAAAGTAGAGATCCGAAAGGTCTTTATAAAAAGGCAAGAGCCGGGATAATTAAAAATTTCACAGGTATTGATGATCCTTACGAAGAGCCTTTAAATCCTGAAATAGTTGTTGAAACAGATAAAGAGTCTCTTGATGAGTGTGCAGATAAGATAATTTCCTATCTGATAGATAGAAGATTGATAAAGGGGGAAGATAGATGATAGCACCACATGGAGGAGAGCTCATAAACAAACTGCCAACACCGGAAGAGAGAGAAGAGCTTTTAAAAAAAGTTGAATCTTTGCCAAAGATTGTTGCTGGAAACAGATATGTAGGTCACTGTGAGATGATAGCCATAGGAGGTTATTCTCCTCTTGAAGGTTTTATGACTAAAGAAGAGGTTGAATCTGTCATTAAAGATGTTCACCTGCCTAACGGTCTTTTGTGGTCAATTCCTATTGTTCTTCCGGTTCCGGAGAATTTCTGGAAGAGCGTAAAACTTGGTGATGAGATAGCCATTTACGATGTTCATAATAGACCTATAGCCGTTGTGATTGTTGATGATAAATATACTCTTGACCTTGACTTTTACTGTCAAAATGTTTTTAAAACTACTGATGAGAACCATCCTGGTGTTGCTTTTATAAAGAGTGCAGGTGATAAATTTATCGGTGGTGAGATAGTAAGACTTTTAAATAGACCTGTAAGAGAAGGTATTGAGGAACATTATTATCAAGATCCTGCTGTTGTAAGAAAAATTATTGAGAATAAAGACTGGAAAAATGTTGTAGCATTTCAGACCAGGAATCCAATTCACAGGGCTCATGAATACATAATAAAATGTGCTCTTGAAACAATGGACGGTGCACTTATCCATCCTCTTGTTGGAGAGACAAAAAAGGATGATATTCCTGCTCCTGTTAGAATGCAGTGTTACGAAGTTCTTATAGAGAATTACTTTAACAAAAGTCGTGTTCATCTTTCCGTTCTTCCGGCGCCTATGCACTATGCAGGTCCGAGAGAGGCGGTTCATCATATGCTTATGAGAAAAAATTACGGATGCACACACATGATAATTGGTAGAGATCATGCTGGAGTAGGTGATTATTACGGAACGTATGAGGCGCAAGAGTTTGTTGAGCAGTTCGTGGATGAGCTTGGAATTAAGCCTTTGAAATTTGAACATGCTTTTTACTGTGTTAAGTGTGAAAATATGGCAACTGCGAAAACATGTCCTCATGGGAAAGAAGACCATATTCATTTAAGCGGGACAAAGGTAAGAGCTATGCTCAGAGAAGGAAGGAAACCTCCTAAACAGTTTTCAAGGCCTGAAGTTGCTGAGATTCTTATAAAATGGGCAACAAAAGCTTAAAAGGTTTATAAAGTTTTTAATTAGATTGAAGGCGGCTTTAAAGCCGCCTTTTTTTATAATAAGGTAATGCCTTTTAAGGGAGGTTACTGTGAAAACGGCTATTTTCCGTAATCTTTGTCCTAACTGTAGAGGTGATGAAGGGAGCGATAGATTAGATAAAGGGCTTCCCTGCGAAAAATGCCTTCCGGAATTTGATTGTTCTATGTCTCAGAAAGATATATGTAAAATTTTAAAAGAGAGAAGAAAACTAAGCCACTACAAGAATATATGCGACGTAATTGGTTTTGTTAATGAATTTTCACAGTTTTTCAGAGAGAAAACAGGTTTTATTCCATGGTCTCTTCAACTTACATGGGCTAAAAGGGTTGCCCTTAAGCGTTCATTTTCTTTGATAGCTCCTACCGGTATAGGGAAAACAACATGGGGAATGGTAACCTCATCTTTCTTAAAAGGAAAATCCTACATTGTTGTTCCTACACGTATTCTGGTTCAGCAGGTTTATGAGAAACTTACAAAATTAACCGATAGAGAGGTTCTGGCTTATACAGGTAAAAAATCAGAAAAAGAAAGGATATTTTCGGGTGATTTTGAAATTTTAGTAACAACTACCAACTTTCTATACAAAAACTGGAATAAAATTCCTGTAGATTTTGAATTTATTTTTGTTGATGATGTAGATTCTGTATTAAAAAGCGGAAGAAATATAGATAAGATTTTAAAACTTGTCGGATTTGACGATGATGCCTTATCTATTGCCATAGAAATTATTGATATTAAACAAAAGCTTGCAAAGGTTTCTTCGGAAAAATCTAAACAATTTTTTTTAAAGAGGTTGAATTATCTAGAGAAAAAGTTAACAGTTTTTAAACAAAACATTAAAACTGTTCTGGTAGTTTCTTCAGCCACAGCTGCTCCTCGTTCTAAAAAGATAAAACTTTTTAGAGAACTTTTGGATTTTGAAGTAGGAAAGACAGGAACCTCTCTTAGAAATGTTGAAGATGTCGCAGTTTTTCCGGAAAAGGGACTTTTAGAAGAAAGTTTGGGACTTATTAAAATGTTTGGTAGAGGCGTTTTTGTTTTTGTTTCCGAAGCTTACGGTAAAGACTATGTAGATAAAGTTGTTTCATTTTTAAACAGTAAAGGTATTGTTTCCGTATCTTATGAAGATTTTTCAGTTGACAAATTCGATGAATTTAGAAAAGGGCAGATAGAAGCGGTTGTTGGTATCGCAAGTTACAGGAATCCTCTTGCCAGGGGTATTGATATTCCGGATGCTGTTAGATATGTTGTTTTTATAGGTGTTCCTCGTATGAAGTTTCCGTTTGAAGTTTCTCTTTCCCCCTCCCGTTTATTTACTTTTATTCTGGTGTGTCGAGAGTTTCTGGAGCAGGATAAGGTAGCCGCTTATTTACCATTTTTAAGAAGGTATCTAACCTTAACAGAGGATAAACTTGATAGTTATCCACCTGTTAAAGAAAAGATTGAGGAAATTGCCCGATATTTGAGAGAAAATCTTTCCGATGAAAGTTTTATTGATAAAATTAAAAAAAGTGATTCTGTATTTTTGGAAGAAGAAAACGGAAAATTCTTTATCGTTGTCGGTGACTCTACCGGGTATATCCAGGCTTCTGGTAGAGCATCGAGAATGTTTGCTGGAGGGCTTACAAAAGGTGTTTCTTTTCTTCTTGTTGATAATCTGAAAGCTTTTAACTCTTTGAGGAAGAGGTTGCTCCTTTATCTTGAAGATATCAACTTCAAAGTTTTTGATAACGAATTGGGCAGGGAAGTTGCCAGAAAAAAAGGCTTTGAAATTATAACTATTGACGAACTTGACGAGATTTTTAAGCAAGTAGACAAGGATAGAGAAAGAGTTAAAGCTATTTTTGAAGGAAAGATTAGAGTAGAAACTGGAGAACTGGTTAAGCCTACACTGGTAGTTGTTGAATCTCCTCACAAAGCAAAAACGATAGCCTCTTTTTTTGGAAATCCAACGAGAAGAAGAGTTGGAATTATAGACGCTTATGAGGTTAATACAGGTGATATGCTTTTCATTATTACTGCGTCAAAAGGTCATGTTTTTGATTTGACTATAAAAGATGGTGTGTGGGGAGTCATTCCGGAGGACGGGTTTTTTGTTCCTGTTTACGGGACAATAAAAAAGTGTTCCCGCTGTGGTTACCAGGGAATTGAAACTTTTTGTCCCAGATGTGGAAAGCCTATGGATGTTGATAAGATGGAAATTATTTCTGCTTTACGATTGCTTTCTCTTGAAGTAGATGAAATTTTTGTGGCTTCTGATCCGGATACTGAAGGAGAAAAGATAGGTTGGGATATAGCTCTTTCTTTAAAGCCTTATCAAAGGAATATAAAGCGGGCTGAGTTTCACGAGATTACAAGAAAGGCTTTTAGAGAAGCAGTGTCTAATCCGAGGATGATTGATGAAAATCTTGTTAAAGCACAAATAGTAAGAAGAATAGCCGATAGATGGGTTGGTTTTTCCCTCAGTCAAAATTTGCAGAAATATTTCGGTAAAAAATGGTTGTCGGCAGGAAGGGTTCAGACGCCTGTTTTAGGATGGGTTATAGAAAGAGAAGAAGAAAGTAAAAAAAAGAAAACGATCCTTGAAATTTATACTGATGAAAGTGTCCTTGAGTTTTTCGTTGATAGTGCAGATGAAAAAATAAAAGATTTAAAGCTTCAATATAAAGTTCTTGAAAAGGAAATTGCTGATAGGGTTCCTCCTCCTCCGTTTAACACAGGAGAAATGATAAAGACTGCTTCTTTCGAACTTGGCTTTTCTGCAGAAAAAGTTATGTCACTTGCTCAAGAACTATTTGAGAGCGGTTTTATAACTTATCACAGAACAGATTCCATTAGAGTATCTTCGGCTGGTATTTTGGTTGCTAGAGAGTTTATTCTTGAAAGGTTCGGTGAAGAATTTTTTAAGCCGAGAAAGTGGGGTGAAGGCGGAGCTCATGAATGTATAAGACCTGTTAGATCGATGTCAGCAGATACTCTTAGAGCTTCTATTTCTGTTGTTGGGGGTGCTCTTTCAGATGATCATTTTAAACTTTATGATCTTGTTTTCAAAAGATTTATTGCTTCTCAGATGATTCCGTTTTCCGTTGAAGTTTTTAAAGTTTTGCTAAAAGTATTACCGTTGGATATTAAGGAAGAAAAAGATTTTTATGGTAGGATTTTAAAAAATGGGTGGAATCTGATATTACCAGTTTCTCTTCCTCGTTTTCCTTTTGATTCTGATAAAGGGGAAATAATGATTAAAAGGTTTAAGATTAAAAAAGTTCCGGTAGTTTACCCATTTACACAAGGAGAGCTGGTCGAAGAGATGAGAATAAGAGGTATAGGGCGGCCTTCCACATACGCGAAAATTGTTCAAACACTTCTTGACAGAAAATATGTTGTTGAGAGAGGAAAGTTTCTCTATCCCACTTCTTTAGGAAAAGAGGTTTACAACTATCTTTCAACGAGATTCGGTGATTATGTGAGTGAGTCATTTACGAGAGAGCTCGAAAAATTAATGGATATGGTTGAAGAAGGAAAAGTGAATTATCAAAATATCATAAAGGAATTTAAAGAAGTTCTGAAGTTTGCCGATTTCACTGTTGAGATTGCTGTTGACGAGGGAGATAATTAATGTCACAAGAAGTTCTATTAGGATTTAGTGGTGGAGTTGATAGTTTTTACTCAGCCTATTTGTTAAAGAAACAGGGTTTTAAAGTTCATCCAGTTCTGTTTTTACTTTCTGGTAAAGAGAATGTTGAAAAAGCAAAGAGAAGTGCTGAGCTTTTAAATCTTTCATTGACAGTAGTCGATTATAGAGAATTGTTTCTTGAAGAAGTGATTGAGCCGTTTATTGATTATTATAAAAAAGGATTAACTCCCAATCCCTGTGTGATGTGCAATAAGAAAATAAAAATAAAAAAACTCTACGAGTTATCTGAGAATTTTGGAATGCCGTTTATAGCTACCGGTCACTATGCACGGATTGTTCACTCTGAAGAGTTTGGTCAAAAAGTCATTAAACGAGGAATTGATTTCGGGAAAGAGCAGTCATACTTTCTATCCACGATTGAAAAGTCAGCTGTTCAAAAATTGATTTTACCTCTTGGAAATTTAACAAAGAAACAGGTTATAAAGAAAGCAAAAGATGTAGGATTTGATTTTAAAGGGGAAAGTCAGGATATATGTTTCATTGACGGCAGTGTGGTATCTTTTCTATCTAATTTTATAGAAAACGGTTCCGGGAAATTTGTTCTAACAGATGGAACTGTTCTTGGGAAATTTGATGCGTTCTACAAATACACAGTTGGTCAAAGGAGAGGATTGGGAATTCCGTATAAATACCCTCTTTATGTTTTAAATATCGATGTTAAAAATAGAAAGGTCGTTCTAGGCAAAAGGGAGGAACTTTTAAGAAATTCTTTTTATATAAAAGATGTTGTCTGGCATGTGTCGCCGGAAAAATTTCGGGATAAAACCGTTGAGATTCAGATTCGATATCGTGGCAAAACAGCGGTAGTTAAAGAGTTTTCACTATTGAAAAATGATAGAATTTTTGTAAAATTACAGCCGAGTTTAGACGCACCTACTCCGGGGCAGGTGTGCGCCTTCTATAATGGTGACACACTCCTTGGAGGAGGAGAGTTAACTACATTGTGAGAGGGGTTAGGCTATGGAAGGAAATATTGTAAGTCTCAACGCCACGGTCATCGTTCAGATGATCAACTTCCTTGTTTTTATGGTGATTATGGACAAAGTCCTGTTTAAACCTATGATCACCCATCTCGCCAAGAGAGAAGAGGAGCTTAATGTTCTGAAGCTTGAGGCGGAGGAGTTACGAAAGAGTGCTGAGAAGTTTTTACAAGAGTATCAGGCTGTAATAGCCGAAGCTAAAGAGAAAGCCAAAGAGCTTCTCAACGCTGCTCTTAAAGAAGCCAAAGAAGAGAGAGAAAGGATTATCTCTCAGGCTCAAGAAGAGATGCAGGCTAAAGTTGAGAAAGCCAAAGCTGAAATCTGGGCATCTTTCGAGCAGGAGAAAGAGAAGCTTGCTAAAAGAGTTGATGAAATCGCCAACGAAATTGTTGAAAAGCTTCTTAAGAAAGCGGCGTAAGGGGGTTTTAGTATGGATTCTATGCTTATGTGGAAAACTATTAATACCATTATTCTTATCGCGCTCCTCTACAAGTTTCTAAAAAAACCGCTTGGAAACATGATTTCCCAGGGTATAAGCGGTATTGTTGAAAAATTTGAGTCAGCTCAAAAAGAGAAGGAAGATGCGCTTCAGCTTTTGAAAGAGGCTGAGAGAAAGGCAAAGGAAGCCAGGGCAGAAGCTGAAGAGATCATCAAGCATGCTGAAGAAGTGGCAGAAAAGCAAAAAGCTCAAATGGTTGCAGAAGCCAAGGAAATGGCAGAGAGAATTCTTTCTGCTGCTGACGAAGAGATAGAAAGAGAGCTTTTAAAGGCTAAGAAGGAACTTCAGGCTTATGCTGCTGCTCAAGCGGTAGAGCTTGCTAAGGAAAAGATAAAAGGTCAGGTTGATGAAGAGTTTAACAAGAAAATCATCAAAACAAGCCTTTCCCAAATCGCTAAGGAGGGAGTGCTTTGAAAACGGATGTGAGAACAGCCAAAAAGTACGCTAAAGAGCTTGTAAATAAGCTTTCCAAAGAAGAACTCGAGGAGGTTCACGAGGAGCTTTACGAGGTAGCTTCTCTCTTTGATGAAAAAGCTATAAAGTATCTGGCAAGTCCTGCGGTTGACAAGAAAGAAAAATTTGAATTCGTTAAGAAAATACTCGATAAGATCGATGTTACTATTGAACTGAAAGAAGTTCTTCTTGAAATGGCAGAAAAGGGAGATTTCTATCTTATCAAGCTTGTTGAGAAAGAGTTTAAAAAGTATGTTGACTTTATACTTGGTAGAGTTCAGGGAGAACTTATAAGTACCACCAAGCTTGATAAAGAAACAATAAAGTTTGTTAAGCAGCAGATAGAGAAGATTTCAGGTAAGAAAGTCGGTCTTGAAGTTATTATAGATCCTTCAATTATAGGTGGCTTCATAGTAAAGGTTGGCGATAGGGTTATTGATGCTTCCATAAAGACACAACTTGAAAACCTGAAAAAAGAACTTGCAGAATAAGATAGAGAGGTGAAGGGATGCAGGTGAGATCAGAAGAAGTATTGGAGCTGATAAAAAAGCAGATTGAAGAGTTTGAGTACTCCATAAAATTTGAAGAAACAGGTATTGTTATTAAAGTTGGCGATGGTGTTGCCAGAGTTTACGGTCTTGATGATGTTGAGTATGGGGAAGTTGTTGAATTTGAAGATGGAACGGAAGGTGTTGCCTTTAACCTTGAAGAGGACAACGTCGGTATCGTTCTTTTAGGTGAGGGAAGAGGAATTGTCGAAGGTGGAAAAGTAAAGAGAACAGGAAGGATCCTTGATGTTCCTGTTGGAGATGCTCTTATAGGAAGAGTTGTTGATGCTCTTGGAAATCCTATAGACGGAAAAGGCGATATCGATTATGCTGAGAGAAGAGCGGTTGAGAGAATTGCTCCCGGTATCGTTACCAGGAAACCTGTTCACGAACCTCTCCAGACGGGAATTAAAGCTATTGATGCTCTGATTCCTATCGGTAGAGGGCAAAGAGAGCTTATTATTGGTGATAGACAGACAGGAAAAACAACAATTGCTATTGATACAATTCTTAACCAGAAAAGAGAAAATGTTATCTGTGTTTACTGTGCAGTTGGACAGAAAAGGTCAACTGTTGCTCAAACAATAGAACTTTTAAGAAGATTAGGTGCTCTTGACTATACTATCGTTGTTTCTGCTACTGCATCTGAACCTGCCGCTCTCCAATATCTTGCACCGTTTGCAGCAGTAACAATTGCTGAATATTTTAGAGATACCGAAAGGGCAGCACTTATAATATATGATGACCTTTCCAAGCAGGCTGTTGCTTACAGGGAAATGTCACTTCTCTTGAGACGTCCTCCAGGTCGTGAAGCTTATCCTGGTGATGTTTTCTATCTTCACTCAAGACTTCTTGAAAGAGCTGCGAAGCTTAATGATGAGCTTGGGGCAGGTTCTCTTACAGCTCTTCCAATTATTGAAACAAAGGCTGGTGATATTTCAGCATACATTCCAACAAACGTTATTTCTATTACTGATGGTCAGATCTTCCTTGAAACAAACCTGTTCTACAAGGGTCAGAGACCTGCTATTAACGTTGGTCTTTCTGTTTCAAGGGTCGGTGGTGCGGCCCAAATAAAGGCTATGAAGCAAGTTGCCGGTAAGCTCCGTCTTGAGCTTGCAAGATACAGGGAACTTGAGGCCTTTTCACAGTTTGCTTCCGATCTTGATCCTGCTACGAGAGCTCAGCTTGAGCGTGGTAGGAGAATGATGGAACTTCTCAAGCAACCCCCTTACAATCCTATTCCTGTCGAGAAGCAAATAGTAGCTTTCTTTGCAGCTATCAACGGTTACATTGATGACATTCCAGTGGAGAGCGTTACAAAGTTTGAGAGAGAGCTTTACGCATTCATGGATGCTGAATATCCTGAAATTCTCAATGAAATTCTTGAGAAGAAGAAGATTGATGACGAGCTTGAGAAAAAACTCCATGAAGCTATAAGGAAATTCAAGGAGACCTTTGAAGCCTAAGAGAGGGTATAACAATGCCAAGTATGAGAGACATTAAAAATAAAATTAAGAGTTTGAAAGGAACAAAGCGGATAACGTCTGCAATGAAGGCGGTATCCGCTGCCAAGCTCCGTAAAGCTCAAGGCGAACTTTACAGAATTCGTCCTTATGCAAGTGTTATGAAAGGGATATTTCAGAATCTATGTTATAGAGGAAATGTTGTTGAATTTCCTATACTTGCAAAAAGGCCTGTTTTCAGAGTTGAACTTGTGCTTATAGGTTCTGATAAGGGACTATGTGGAGCTTTTAATTCAAACATTATTAGAGAAGTGAACAAGTTTGCGAAAGAGAAAAAGAGAGAAGGTATAACGATAAGTTTAACTACAGTTGGCAATAAGCTTTCTCAATTCTTCACAAGACATTCAAATTTGAAGGTCCGTAAGGAATATAGAAACGTATTCAGGAGAATCGGTGCTCCCCTTGCAGAGGAAATTGCAGAAGAACTTTATACAGGTTATGTTACTGAATACTGTGATGAAATTTACCTGGTTTACAATAAGTTTGTTAATCCGCTTGTCCAGGAGGTAACTTTTGAAAAAATTCTGCCTCTGGAACCTGAAGAGATGGAATTTAAGTCAGAAGGTGAATATTACATGGAACAGGATGAATCTGTTATAGACGAAGCGGTAAAAGCCTATATACGTGCTGCTGTTTTAAGAGCACTTAAAGAGTCTGAAACCTCTGAACACGCTGCACGTATGACTGCAATGGATAACGCTACTAAGAATACAGAAGACATGATTCATAAGCTCACCCTTTCATTTAACAAAGCAAGGCAAGCGGCAATTACGAAAGAGCTTATCGAGATTACAACAGCTATTGAGGCAATGAAATAGGGAGGATAGGAATGGCTGAGCACAGAGGAAAAATTGTTCAGATTGTAGGACCTGTTATAGATGTTGAGTTTGCTGATGGCAAATTACCAGAGCTTTACCATGCGCTTTATATTCCTGATGTAAAGCAGGTAACATGGGACGGTAAGATTACGAAAGGAAAACTTTATATGGAAGTCCACCAGCACCTTGGTGATAACAAGGTTAGATGTGTTGCTTTTGGTGCTACAGAGGGACTTAAAAGGGGTATGGAAGTTGTTGATACCGGTGATTATCTAAAAGTTCCTGTCGGACACGCTACAAGAGGAAGGATTTTTAACGTTGTTGGAGAACCTGTTGATGCTGCTGGTCCTGTTGAAGCGGAAGAATACTGGCCTATACACAGACCTGCTCCACCTCTTACAGAGCAGAAAGCAACAGCTGAAATTTTTGAAACTGGAATTAAAGTTATTGATCTTCTTGAGCCGTATGCGAAAGGTGGAAAGACAGGACTGTTTGGTGGTGCCGGTGTTGGTAAGACGGTTCTTCTTATGGAACTTATCCATAACGTTGCTATGAAGCACGGTGGTTTCTCTGTTTTTGCTGGTGTTGGTGAGAGGACCAGGGAAGGAACAGATCTTTGGCTTGAAATGAAAGAGTCAGGTGTTCTTGAAAATACAGTTCTCGTTTACGGTCAGATGAACGAACCTCCTGGAAACAGGTGGCGTGTTGCTATGACTGGTGTAACAATGGCTGAGTATTTCCGTGATGTTGAAGGTCGTGATATGATGTTTTTTGTAGATAACATGTTCAGATTTATTCAGGCTGGTTCAGAAGTTTCGGCTCTGCTTGGCAGGATCCCTTCTGAAGTTGGTTATCAGCCTACACTTGCTACAGAGGTTGGCGCACTTCAGGAAAGAATTACATCTACCACCAAAGGTTCTATTACATCCGTGCAGGCTATTTACGTTCCTGCTGATGACTTTACCGACCCAGCTCCGTTTACACTATTTGCTCACCTTGACGCTACGACTGTTCTTTCAAGGGCACTTGCAGAACAGGGTATTTATCCTGCTGTTGATCCGCTTGAATCAACATCAAGAATGCTTGCACCAGAATACGTTGGCGAAAGACATTACAGGGTAGCAAGAGAAGTTCAAAGATATCTTCAGAGATATAAGGAGCTTCTTGAAATTATCGCTATTCTTGGTATGGAAGAGCTTTCAGAAGAAGATAAGCTTGTTGTTCATAGAGCAAGAAGGATACAGCTCTTCCTGACTCAGCCGTTCCACGTTGCTGAGGTATTTACAGGTATGCCAGGTAGGTATGTAACAGTTGAAGAAACGATTGAAGGTTTTGAAAAGATTATCAGCGGTGAGCTTGATCATCTTCCAGAAAACGCCTTCTATATGGTTGGTAACATAGAAGAGGCTATAGAGAAAGGCGAAAAACTTTTAAAAGAAGCAGAAGCTAAAGCTTAAATTAAGGAGCTGATTGATGGCTGCTAAAAATACATTAACGGCATTAGATGTTCGCATCGCTTCAATGACAGGAAAACATATTGCAAGTGCTGCTAAAGAAGTATATGTGGATATGGATGATTCTGCTGTTGGTATTCTTCCTGGACACCAGCCAGAATTTTATAAATTTGCTGCTGCAGCGGTATTGGTTATAACACCTGAAAATAAAGAAGAAAATTGTTTTGTTTATGATGGATTTCTTGAAATTGAGCAGGATCAGGTGCTTATAGCTGCAAAAGACATTTTCCGTCCTGGAGAGATAACAGCGGAAGAGATAGAAGAAGAGATTAAAAAACTTGAGAAAGAGCTTAAGAGCCTTCCTGAAGAGGAAGCTGTTAAGAAGGCAAAACTTGAAAGTGAAATTGAAAAGAAGAGGTATCTTCTTAGAAAAGTTCTCGGTAAGTAACCCCATTTTTTGAATGCATTAAAAGCCCCGCCTTTGCGGGGCTTTTTGTTTAATTTTCTTTTCCCCCTTGTTACTCAGTTTCTCTAGGAGTAAAATAAAATAGTCAATTTTGTATGTGGGGAAAAATATGTTTCATCTTCTTTTTGTTTATGGGACTTTAATGTCAGGATTTTCGGCAAATATATTCTTATCTGATAATCACTTTGTCGGTTACGGTGTTCTTTACGGTGCCCGGTTATTGCATCTTGAAGATGGATATCCTGCGGTTATAGATGGTAGCGGAAAGGTTTTTGGTGAGCTTTATCAGGTGGATACTTGGACGCTTAAAGCCATTGATTTTTTCGAAGATTTCTTTGAATCTTTACCAGAAAGAAGTTTATATATAAGAACAATCAAACCTGTTAGATTGTTGCCTTATGGAGATTTTGTTGATGCATGGGTATATCTTTTAAATCCATACCTCATTGAAAACAAAAATTATGTAGAAGTACCGGGAGGCAATTGGAGAGATTTTCTTAAGAAATTATTAATGCTATAATTTACCCATAGTGGAAATTTTGAAAACTTTCAGGATAGGGTTGTCCTTTTATCGGATAGCATGAAATGATGGGGAGAGTTTATGTTTGGATTTCTTAAAAAATTTTTCAACATTGAAGAGAAGAAAGTTAAAACTATTACAGATCTTTTCGAAAAAAAATCTGAAGAAATAGAGACAGGAGAATGGATAGGACACGGAATTGTTTCTTCTGAAGGTTTAACTATCTATTCAAAAGTGAAAAATCCTTACTATAAAATAGAGAGGCTATTTCCATACGGTGTAAAAATTTATGATACCGTTTTGAAATTTCATAATAAGTCCAATGTTTCTTTTAAGGATAACCTATTTAAGAAACCGGAAGTGGTCGTTTATAGAACAGAATCTATGGAAGAGATTTTTATTCTTAAAAATAAATGTCTTGATTTTGAAATATATCTTATCTGGATATGTGATCCAGCTGCAACTTCTTCTAATTTTTCGACTGATAAGATGATGACCAGGTTATCTTTTTGGCTTAAATCTGTTTCTAAAGAGCTGGCAACTATATTGGAGAAGAGGAAAGAACGGAATGGAACTTGAAGAAATACTCTTTGGCCTTATTGGTACCGGTGGAAGCTGGCAGATTTATTTGAGAATGCCCGATGGTAAAGGTGTTATTTCTATAAAGAACGGTCTTATTATTTCAGTTAAATATTCTACACCTTTTGATGATTTTTCGGGAGAAAGGGCTTTAAAGGAGATTATAAAAGTTACGGATGTTGTTCAAAGTATGGATTTGCAGCCGTTGAAAGGTGATGTCGAGGAAAACTTAAGTTGTGATTTTTCAAAATTGATGTCGATTTTTGAAAGTCTTCAGATAGAAAAAGAAGCGGTTCAGGAAGTAATGGATAATCTTTCTAAAATAAAGTCTGAGAAGAAACCTTTAGTTTCTAATTTTAACGATCTTCTTAATACTTGTGCAAGGATATTTTCTGAGGGAACGATTGATGCCATTCTTTTTTTTGATAAAGATGGAATTTTTAAGATTGAAGGTAGGATTGATAATGTTTCTATTGATTTGAAGGAGCCTTTTCAGAATTTTGCTGAGGTTATTTCAGATATATGTCAGGATAGATTTATAGATATAATTGTCAATATGGGTGCGAAATTCATATATGCAGTTTATAATCTTGATTCCAGATCCGCGATAATGGCTGTTGTTGATGAAAGGGAAAAGGCAAATTTTGAGCTTGACCAGGATGAAATAAAGGAAGCTTTCATATCTACACTTATGAAAATTTAAAGGAGGTTCTGATGATTCCTTTGACGACATATCTCTTTCAGAAAGCAGTTAGAAATCCAGTAATAGATGATGCTCTTGTTCTTATAATCAGTGAGATAACATCGGCTGCCAAAATTATCTCAGGAAAGGTTAGAAAAGCTGCCCTTCTTGATATTTTGGGTTCCGCTCGGAAAACTAATGTTCAGGGAGAAGAGGTTCAAAAGCTTGATGAACTGGCAAATGAAATAATAATTGAAACCTTAAAGTGCACAGGAAAAGCATGTATGCTTGCTTCTGAAGAGGTTGAAGACTGCCTTGTTCTTTCAGATACCGGTTATTCAATAGCCTTTGATCCTCTTGACGGTTCTTCAAACATCGATGTTAACGTTAGTATAGGGACTATCTTTTCCATCCAAAAAGAGGATGTTAAAAAGCCAGGAAGAGAACAGATAGCAGCCGGCTACGTTATCTACGGACCAAGCACGATGCTTGTTCTTGCATTCAAGGATTCTGTTTCTGTTTTCTGTCTTGATCCTGAAAGCGGTAACTTTATTCTTGTTAAAGATAACTTTAAAATGCCTGAGAAAGGGAAAATATACTCTATAAATGAAGCAAACTATCACAAATGGACCGAAGATGGGTTGAGGAAATTTGTAGATTCATTGAAAGAGCAAAAATATACATTAAGATATGTGGGTTCAATGGTTGCTGATGTTCACAGGACGCTTTTTAAGGGAGGCATATTCATTTATCCTGCCGATGTTAAAAATAAAAACGGAAAGTTGAGACTTCTTTATGAAGCCAATCCTATGTCTTTTATAGTAGAGAATGCAGGTGGACTGGCGACAACAGGTAAGGAACCTATTCTGGATGTTGTTCCTCAAGAACTCCATCAGAGAGTGCCTGTTATCCTTGGTAGTAAATGGGAAGTGGAAGAATGTCTCAAATATTTAAATGGATGATGTTTTGAAAACGGTAGCCGTTGTTGATATAGGGTCAAATACGGTAAAGCTTGCTGTTTATCGTGTTGACGTAGAAAAAAAGAAATTTAAAGAAGTTTACAAGGAATCGGTTTATGCCCGGCTTCTTAACTGCGTTGATGAAAAAGGTTGTCTTACAGAAGAAGGGTTTATAAAGGCGCGTATTGCCCTTGAATCTTTTAAAGAAAAAATCCATTTCTTTCACCCTGATCAGGTTATAGCTTTTGCCACTTTTGTGATAAGGGAGATAAAAAATCGTCATGAATTCATTGAGAGGATGAAAGATCTTTTCGACATAGAGATTCTTTCAGGTGAAGAAGAAGCTTACTATTCTACTCTCGGTGCTCTGGCCGATGTTAAATATAAAACCTTTATTACATTTGATATAGGAGGTGGAAGTCTTGAAATTTGCCGAATAAGAAATAGAAAGATAGAAAAATGTAAAAGTTATCCTTTGGGGACGCTTGAATTTAAAGAATGTATCTCTTCCGAGGGTGGAAACTATGATGTTAAATGTATCAGGGGAAAAGTTAAAAGGTATGTTGCTCCTGATAAATCTATTTTTGAAAATACTTCCCGTCTTGTCGGAATAGGCGGAAGCATAAGGGCTATAAAAAAGATAACGGGAAAGAGAAAAATAAAGAAAAAGCTTTTAAAGGATGTTATAAAAGAGATAAAAAAAATACCATCGGCTGAGCTTGCTTTTAAGTATAAGATTCCTATTGAAAGGACAAAGACCGTCTTAACGGCTTCCGTGGTTGCTTTGCAAATAATGGATATATTTAACTGTAAAGAGCTTGTGATTTCGAAATACGGTATAAGAGAAGGAATAATTTACGAGAGGGTGATAAAAGGTGAGAAAAGAGATAGACCTTTCAAGTCCGAAACTTCTGATAAACAGGGAGTTAAGCTGGCTTGAATTCAATCGTAGAGTTTTACAGGAAGCGGAAGATGAGACTAATCCTCTCCTTGAGCGTTTAAAGTTTCTTGCAATATTTTTTACAAACCTTGATGAATTTTTTATGATAAGGGTTGCCGGTTTAAAGCAACAGATCTCTGCAGGTATTAACCGTCCGTCACCGGATGGTTTGACACCCAAAGAGCAGCTTAAAAAAGTTTCTTCAAAAACAAAGAATTTACTTAAAAGTGTTGAAACACAATTCAGAAAACTTATAAGGGAGTTAAAAAATAACTCAATTTATTTTCACCGTTACGATAAACTAAATAAATCGTTAAAAAAGATTGCCGATAAATATTTTTACGAATTTGTTTATCCTGTTTTAACGCCGCTTGCCGTTGATATAACGCATCCGTTTCCTCATCTTTCGAATTTGAGTTTTAACGTTATTGTTGAGATTTACGAGGAAGAGTTGAAATTCGGCCTTGTTCCCGTTCCTAAAAATTTGCCGCGATTTATAAAACTGAAAGAAGACGATAATGAGGTTCATTACGTTTTGCTTGAAGATTTAATTATTCATAATATAGAGAGTCTATTTCCGGAACAGAATATTGCTAAGGTTGCAACGATGAGAATTACGAGAGATGCTGATATTGTTATTCAGGAAGATGAGGCAGACGACCTTCTGGAAGAAGTGGAAAAAGGAATAAGGAAAAGGCGTTTTGGAAAGCCTGTCAGGCTTGAGATAAATGGATGTTCCGAATACATGGTTAACTTTTTGAAGGACGAGCTTGAACTTAAAGAGGAAGATATCTTTTCTCTGAATATTCCCCTCAATCTTTCTGATCTGTGGAATGTTTACGAAACCATCGATAGACCGGAATTGAAATTTCCTATATATACGCCTTTTTACCCTGGAGCTTTCAATATTGATATCTTTTCCGCTCTAAAAATGAAAGATTTTATCCTTTTTCACCCTTACGAGTCGATAGATCCCGTCGTTGAACTTGTTGAAGAGGCTGCAGAAGACCCTAATGTTCTTGCCATTAAGCAGACTCTTTACAGGGTAGGAAAAAATTCGCCGATAGTTGAAGCTCTTAAAAAGGCTGCTCAGAACGGGAAAGAGGTGGTTGCAGTTGTCGAGATAAAGGCAAGGTTTGACGAAGAGAGTAATATTACCTGGGCCAAACAACTGGAAGAAGAAGGTGTTCATGTCGTTTATGGAATTCCCGGACTTAAAACCCACGCCAAGCTTTTGATGATAGTGAGGCGTGAAGACGATACCCTTAAACGTTATGTTCATATAGGGACAGGCAACTACAATGTTTCTACGGCTAAAATCTATTCGGACGTTGGTTTTCTTACCACTGATCCTGTAATTGGCGAGGATGTTTCAAAACTTTTCAATGTTATTACTGGATACTTTCATCCGCCTGAACTCAGCAAAATTTATATGTCACCGGTTACCCTTAAAAAGAAGGTTCTTCATCTGATAGAAAGAGAAGCGAAAGCAGGGAAAGAGGGAAGGATTGTTGCAAAGATGAATTCTCTTGTTGATCCTGAAGTTATCAGGGCACTTTACAGGGCTTCGCAAAAAGGTGTAAAAATTGACCTTATCGTCAGAGGTATTTGCTGTTTAAGGCCGGGAATAGAAGGTGTAAGTGAAAATATAAAGGTAATAAGTATTGTAGGTAAATATCTTGAACATGCGAGGATTTTCTATTTTAAAAACGGCGGTGATGAGGAGATATACATAAGTAGTGCTGACTGGATGCCGCGGAACTTTCACCGTAGAATAGAAACAATGGTGTCAATAGAGAACCCTGAGCTAAAATCTTTTCTAAAAGAGATTCTTGAGATTCAGCTGAAAGATACGGCAAAGGTGAGGATTTTGACTCCAACCGGTGATTATGTTCGTCCCGAAGAGAGAGACTTTAATTCCCAGGAGTATTTTGAAAGATGGATAAGAGAGGTTAAGGTATGAGGGAGATTTTTCTGATAAGGCATGCAAAAGCTGTTGATAGAGAAAACTGGAAAGGTGACGATTGTGACAGACCTTTAAAAGAAAAGGGCAAAATAGAGTTCAGGGCTTTTGCCGAGAGAATAAAGAATCTGTTTCCGGAAAAAATTACAATTGTTTCAAGTCCCTGCGCAAGAGCAGTTGAAACGGCAAAAATACTTTCTGAGATTATCAGATCAGACGTTAAAACGACAGAACTTTTGCTTCCCGATGCCGATGTTGATGATTACCTGAAGGTTTTGAAAAAGTTCGAAGGAGATATTGCTATTGTTGCACATCAGCCTGACCTTTCCATCTTTTTAAACGAGCTTATCTGTGTAAATCCTTCCCGCATAAAGTTTAAAAAAGGTAGTATTGCAAAGGTTTCTAAAAAGGATGGAAGGTTCTTTCTGGAATGGTTTATGGCACCTTCAGTTGTTGAAGATATTGAATAGACATGAAAAAGTTGCTGTTTTTGTATATTTTTGTGTTGATGTCAGCATATAGGCCTGCCGTTTCAGATGTTCTTTATCCTTATGATATTAAATCTTTTCGGAAACTTCTTAATACCTGTAAATTGCAGGCACCGTATAGTACCTTTAATAAAATTTATTCGACTCATTACGGAAATTTCAAAAATTTTAAAACAAAATATTTCTATGCAAAAGATAAAAGTATAGTTTTCAGAATGTGTGGTGTTGGCAGGAGATGCGAATTAAGGTTTAAAGATGAATGGCAAATACCTGTAAAAAAAGAGAAATGGTTGAAGTTAACTTTGAGATTGATGCCGTTAAACAATGTTAAGGAGTTTACGTTTATACAGATACATTCAAAACCATCAAAGTATTGTAGTGTCAATAAGCCGCTTCTTAGAATCGCCTGGTTAAAAGGGCATATCTGGGCTATTTTGAGAAAAAATATGTATAGTCACTTTTATGAAAAAATAGATCTTGGAAAGAGTCCGGAAGGTTTTTTTAGCATAAAGCTAGGGATTTTTAAGAATAAACTTTTCATAAAGCTGGGAAAAAGTGTAGAAAAGCAATTTGATGTTGGATACTGGGAGGGGTGTAAAAACTATTTTAAATTGGGTGTGTATCTTCAAAGTAGCGGTTGCGGGGAGATTATACTAAAATCGGCAAGCGTCAGTTTTTGAATTTTATTCTGGAGATAATTTTCCTTCAATTTTACCCATTACAAACTGTTCCAGATTTTCCCTTTCCTCCTCGAATTCCACGACTTCATAAAGTTTTTCTTCGTAAATTTTTCTCACAAAAGTAGCGTTTAGTGCATGTCCCGTTTTGTAGGCTTCTATGTCTGCAAGTAGAGGATGTCCAAGCACATAAAGATCACCAACCAGATCCAGTGTTTTGTGTGCTACGAATTCGTTTTCCATTCTTAATCCGGTTGGGTTAAGAATATCGTACTTGTCTATCACTATTGCATTGTCAAGGCTTCCGCCTTTTGCAAGTCCTTTTGATTTAAGCCATTCAACTTCTTCGACAAAACAGAATGTTCTTGCCTTTGATAGCAGTTTTTCAAAGTTTTTAAGTGAATGGACGTACTCTATTGTTTGATAACGAACTTTTTTATATGTATGGTTGAAAGATATCGTATTTCTTATGGATAAGGCATCGGAAGGTTTTGCACTTATGTATTTGTCCTCCCGTTTTACCTCTACGTGCTCTTTTAATTTGAGATATTTTCTCTTTCTATTCTGTTTCTTTATTCCAGCATTTTCAAACAGGTATATGTAAGGTGCGGAACTTCCGTCCAGTATTGGCACTTCCTCGCTGTCAATGTATATGTAAAGGTTATCAATGCCAAAAGCTGAAAGAGCTGCAAGGAGATGTTCTACAGTTTTAACGATAACGCCGTCTTTCTCAAGGTTTGTTGCGTAGAAAAGCTGTGTCGTGTTTTCAGGAGATACCTTTATTTCAGGTAGAGACGGAATATCGTTCCTGACAAAAATTATTCCCGTGTCAACGGGAGCAGGAACAATTCTCACATTTACTTTCTTTCCAGTGTGAAGGCCGATACCGCTAAAGGTTACTTCTCTCTCTATCGTTTGCTGATAAACCTGCATTCTTCCATCATCTCCTTGTATTTTCACTCAGTGAAAGTATAGCAATTTGCATGCCATATCAATAGTTTTCTTTAACATAGATCTAACGGTTTTATATTCATTGCCTTAACAGCTTTGGTACCCTTCTGTTTCTCTCTTAATTTTTGCATTTGTGCAAAAGTTCAAAACCTTATACTTATCTCTGCGGAAAAAAGTCTCTCTACTTTTCCATCTTTTTCAACAATCAGGTAGCCTTCTCTATCAATACCGAGGACGGTTACCTTTTCTATTCCATTCTGTTTTTTAACGGTTATCCTGTTGCCTGGTTTTATAATTGATAGAGATTCAAATTCCTTTATTTCAAACGTTCCTTTTGCAGTTTTATCAAAGTAGTTTATGACGTTTTTTACTAAACTGATGGTTAGCGTTTCTCTGTCAAAGTGAATTTTTTCAATTTTTAAAGATGTTGCGGGATAGTCTGTTTCTTTTAATTCTTCCCTTGAATGATAAAGGTTTACGCCTATTCCTACAACGATTCTGTTCCCTGAAAGTTCCGGTAAAATGCCGCACACTTTTTTTCCGTTAAATAGAATGTCGTTAGGCCACTTTATTTCAAAACCTTTTTTTAGGGTATTTAGCGTTTTTGCGACTGCAACTGCTGTTGATAAACTGACTGTTTGAACATTTAAGAAATTTTTCGGTTTTTCAAATAAAAACGATACGTAAAGTCCTTTCCCCGGCGGTGATATCCATTTTTTTCCCCGCCTTCCCTTTCCGCCTGTTTGATGATTGGCGGTAACGACGGTTATAGGTTTGCGATTTCCTCTTTTCAGGTATTCATTTGTGGAATCTACCGTTTCAAGGCTTATAATCTTTATGTTCATAATTTTTACCTCTTGAGGAGGAAGTTTTGGAAGTTATAGTTACAACTGAAAAGAGACCTTCATTAGAGATTATAGAGGAAGCTAAAAAACTTGCAAGGAAGTTTAAAACTTCTTATGTAACAAGACGCCACAATACCATTGAAAGTTTTAAAAAGCATTATAGAAAAAATGTTCTCGTTGTGACATCAGAAGGTCTTGTTCTTCATACACTTAGGGGCAGTAAACTCTTTTTCCATCCTGGACTTTTAAAGATACGTCTTTTGAATTACCTGAAAACAGGTAAGGAAGCGATGGTTAAAGCAATGGATTTGAGAAAGGGAGATGCGGTTCTTGATTGTAATCTTGGCCTTGCTCAAGATGCTGTAATTTCTGCTTTTGTTTCGGAGAAAATGGTTGTTGGAGTTGAAAAAGATCCTGTAATAGCAGAGATAGTTAAGAGGGGGCTTAGAAGCTATGAGCCGAAAGGAAAACTTTCTATTGCAAAAGATGCTTTTAGAAGGGTAGAGGTAAAGGTGGGAGATAATAGGGAATTTCTTAAAAGTTTGTCCGATAACTCTTTTGATATTGTCTATTTTTCTCCGATGTTTATAAAACCTAAGTGGAAATGTGATGTTATGCAGCCTTTTAGAGATGTTGCTGTTAAGGATTTTATAGAACCGGAAACGTTGAAAGAGGCTGAAAGAGTTGCCCGAAAAAGGGTTGTAATAAAAATTAACAAGGGCGTAAAGGATCTGTTTCCGTTTTTGAAGGATTACACGCTTCAGGAAAGTGCCACAAATGTGGAGTATATTTATAAGAGAGTAGATTGATCAGGGGGTAAAGATCATGGGGGACTATTTCAGAGAAAGAGAGCCGCAGGTTATGAAGGATAATGTCTATCTTCTTAAAGAGGCAATGGAAAAAGCTCCGAAATTGAGGGGTGTTCCGACAGGTGTTAAGGGACTTGATGATCTGTTTTTTACCGTTGAATGGAAAGAGGGCAAGCCTGTTAAAAAGCCCCTCGGAGGTATTCCTGAATACTGTGTTGTAAACCTGACCGGAATGCCTGATACAGGTAAAAGTTTGATTGCTGAACAGTTTACTATAAAGCAAGCTTCTCTTGGTCAGAAGGTCTGTTTTATTACCGTTGAAAGTCCGGCTTCATTTGTGGCGGCTTCTTTGAAAGAGAGAGCTACTGCCATGGGTGTTGAGTTTGAGAAGATAGAGAACAACATTATTCTTATAGATGCTGCAAGTAATTCAAGGTTAAGAGAGGATATTCCTACTATGCTTGATACGCTTGCTTACGTTTACAGAACTTATAAAGCACACAGAACGGTTATAGATTCAATTACAGGACTCTTTGAATCAAAAGAGATGTTGGCAAGGTCAGTTGTCAGAGCTTTTTTTAACTTTATGAAAAAGTGGTATCAGACTGCGATATTTGTTTCGCAGAAAAGGAGCGGGCACGAAGAGCTTTCTGCAGAGGCTGCAGGAGGCTATGCCGTCGGACACATTGTTGATTCTACAATGGTTCTTTCAAAGGAGATAGTTCTATCAAAGACGAGAGCTCAAAATTACAAAGTTGAATTTGGGGATATTGTGAGGCTTTTCAGAATAGACGGTTGCAGAATGTGCGGGCATGACACAAGACTTCACATAATGAACATCACTGAACTGGGACTTGTTGAAATAGGTCCTGCTCTTGTTGATGTTATAAAAGGGAAGGTGTGACCTTCCCTTCTAACCTTTCTCCTGTAAGCTCTTGACAGTCTAACCTTTCATTCTTATATTTTTATGTAGATTGCCCTCCAGCTGCCTGTTCTATTTATCAAAATCTTTTAAAAGGAGGTGAATTTGAAAATACCGGGATTCTCGTCCCTTGAGGAGATAGAGTCCCTTTTTGAGGTTGCTTTTGAAAATAAGAATAAGCTCAGGAAGGTTATAAAGAAACACCCCATGTTTATTTCTTCTTACTACGCAAACCTTATAGATTGGGATAATCCCGAAGATCCGCTTAAAAAGATGGTTTTTCCATCAGTTGATGAGCTTAACGTTTCGGGTTCTTACGATACAAGCGGAGAAAAGGAAAATACTGTTCTTACAGGGCTTCAGCATAAATACAAGGAAACTGCCCTGCTGCTTGTTACAAACAGATGTGCAGGCTACTGCAGACACTGTTTCAGGAAAAGAATGGTTGGTATTCCTACGGAGGAGACTGTCAAAATTTTTGATATGGCCCTTGATTATATAAAAGAACACAAGGAAATAACAAACGTTCTTATCTCCGGTGGTGATCCTTTAACTCTTCCGACACAGGTAATTGATTACTTTTTAGAAGAGCTTAAAAAAGTGCCCCATTTGAAATTTATAAGGATCGGGAGCCGGATTCCCGTTTTTTACCCTGCGAGAATTTACGAGGACGGCAGACTGCTGTCAATTTTTGAGAAGTTTTCAAAAGAAAAAGCTCTTTATGTTGTTACTCATTTTAATCATCAGAAAGAGGTTACCAGAGAGGCGGCGGAAGCTATAAAGGCGCTTACCCGTTCAGGGGTTGTTGTTAGCAATCAAACCGTTCTTCTAAAAGGTGTAAACGATAGCCCGGAAGTGCTTTCATCTCTTATGAAATCTATTGTTTCTATTAGCGTTTTCCCTTACTATGTTTTTCAGTGTCGTCCTGTTAAGAGGGTTAAGAGTCACTTTCAGGTTCCTCTGAAAACAGGATACGAGATTGTTGAAAAGGCAAAACAGAGACTTGACGGTTTCGGTAAACGTTTTAAATACGTCATGTCTCACAAAACGGGGAAGATAGAGATAGTCGGCATAATCGGAAAAGAGATATATTTAAAATACCATCAGGCAAAGGATTACAGGAAGGTAGGAAAGCTTTTTAAAAGGATTCTTACTCCTAATGCAGGATGGCTTGATGATCTGAAAAGACCTGAAAAAGAGAGGGAATTTGCATTTTAAAAGGGGCGTAACGCCCCAAATTAACCTCTCTTTGTTTTTGCCAGTTTTACTTCGCCGTCAACATATTCTATCCGTGGGAAGAGTATCTCCGGCTTTCCAATCTCTTTTTCAGCGTTTAATCCTCCCCACTCTGCAAATTCTTCAACGGATAGTTCGGAAGCTTTCTTACCAAGATTTAGCATTGTTGCCATTTTTTCTGCTGATGAAGGCATGTAAGGGTATATAAAGGCGGTTATAAATCTCAAAGCTTCTGCCATGTTGTAAAGAACTCTGTTAAGTTCTTCTTTCCCTTCTTTGTTGAGGCTCCATGGAGCTCTTCTGTCAATGTAAAGGTTAACAAAGTTTATAAACTGCCATATTTCATCTAAAGCTTTTGTAAGTTCACCTTTTGGGATTATCTCTTTAAGTTTTTCGGCCGTTGCTACTGCTTTTTTTCCGATTTTTACATCAAGGTCATCTTCATTTCCTGAAGGTGCCGGAATCACTCCTCCTCTGTATTTCTTAATCATGGAGAGTGTTCTGTTGAAAAGGTTTCCAAGGTCGTTTGCCAGTTCTCCGTTTATTCTTGCAATGAGCTTTGAGTATGAAAAGTCTCCGTCTAATCCGAATGTTACCTCTCTGAACATGAAAAATCTTACCTGGTCAACGCCAAATTTTTCAACTAAATCATATGGATTAACGACATTTCCCTTTGATTTACTCATCTTTTCACCTTCAACAGTCCACCATCCGTGTGCAAACACCTCTTTCGGAATATCAAGGCCGGCTGACATGAGAAATGCAGGCCAATAGACAGTGTGGAATCTTAAAATATCCTTTCCTACAAGGTGAAGGTCTGCCGGCCAGTAGCGGTTTACTTTTTCCATATCGTCCGGATATCCGACGGCAGTCAGGTAGTTTGTCAGAGCATCAAACCACACGTATATAACATGTTTTTCGTTTAAAGGTACCGGGATGCCCCACGTGAAGCTTGTTCTGCTTATGGAGAGATCCTTTAATCCTTGTTTTACAAAGTTTATTATTTCGTTTCTCCTGAAGTCCGGTTTGATAAAGTCTGGATTTTCTTCGTAGAGTTTCAGCAGCTTGTCTTCATACTTTGAGAGACGGAAAAAGTAGGATTCCTCTTTTACTTTTTCCACAGGTCTTTTGCACATGGGACATAAATTGCCTTCAAGAAGATCTTTTTCCGTGTAGTATGTTTCACATGGGACGCAATACCATCCTTCATATTCGCCAAGGTAAATGTCACCGTTTTCGTAACACTTCGTAAATATGTGCTGAACGGCTTTTATGTGATCTTTATCTGTTGTTCTGATGAATCTGTCGTAAGAAATGTTAAGTTTTTCCCACAGCTCTTTGAATCTTGGAACGAGAGAATCTACAAACTCTTTTGGTGACAGTCCTTTTTTCTCTGCGGCTTTTTGGATTTTAAGGCCGTGTTCGTCCGTTCCTGTCAGAAAGAACACATCTTTTCCGCAAAACCTTTCAAACCTTGCAACTATATCGGCAGCGGTGGTTGTATATGCATGCCCCAGATGAGGGACGTCGTTAACGTAGTAAATAGGTGTCGTTACATAGAATTTTTCTTTCATTGCGGACTCCTTAGGTTGATTTTTAGCCTTACTATTTTACAATTTTACTCTGCTTTCCATCATCCTTTCAACATACTTTCCTATGATGTCAAATTCAAGATTTACAATTGCTCCGGGATGTCTAAACTGCAGTGTTGTTTCTTTAAATGTAGTAGGAATTACAGCTACCGAGAAACTGTCAGGATAGAGCTCGGCTACCGTCAGACTGATACCATCTATACCGATAGAACCTTTTTTAACAACAAGATGTTTAAATTCAGGTGGAAGTTTGAATAAAAAGAGATAGCTTTTTTCAACTCTTTTTACCGATAACAATTTACTTACAGTGTCAACATGTCCCTGGAGAATGTGCCCGCCGAGTCTGTCTCCAACCTGAAGAGCTCTTTCAAGATTTACAAAATCTCCCGCTTTAAAATACCTGAAGGATGTTCTGTTTATAGTTTCAAACGAAACGTCAAAGGTCAGCTCTTCTGGACCGATGCAGGTTACGGTCAGGCATATTCCGTTTACAGCTATGCTGTCACCGTTTTTTGTTCCTTCTATTATTCTGGAGCATTTTATCGTTAAAACAGCATCCTTTCCTGAGCGTTTTATCTCTTTTATTTTTCCAATCTCTTCTACTATGCCGGTAAACATTTTTTCATCTCCTCGTGGTAAAATTGCAAGACACCTTCAAATTATAACGTTTGCGGGGAGAAGATTGAGGATAGCAACGATAGACATAGGAACGAATTCTACCCGATTGCTCATTGCAGAAGTTAAGAATGGAGAAGTTGAACCTCTTTATAAAACGGGAAAGGTAACAAGGTTGGGACAGGGAGTAAAACAGACCGGTTATCTGAGTAGAGACAGCATAGAGAGAACGATAGCTGTTCTGGAAGAGTTTAAGAAAAAGATAGAAGAGTTTGGTGTTGAAAAAGTTGTTGCTGTGACGACAGAAGCTGCCAGACTTGCAAAAAATGCCGATGAATTCTTGAATAAGGTAAAGGCTCTCGGTATTGAAATAAAGATTCTTTCTGATAGAGAAGAGGCTGAGCTTGTTTATATAGCGAATGTTTCTCACTTTAAGCCTTTGGTTCCTGCCGTTACCGTGGATCTTGGTGGAGGAAGCACGGAAATAGCTTACGGTAAAGGAGAAAATTTAATTTACTATGAAAGCTTGAAGTTTGGTGTTGTTGTCCTTCTTGAGAAGTTTATAAAGAGTGATCCGCCTGCTAAAGAGGAGCTTTTGTCTCTTGAAGTGTTTATTGAGGAACAGCTCAAAGGTTTTAAGAATAGGGCGGGAATAGAACTGCCTTTTGAGGTTTTCGGAGTTGGAGGTACAATTACCTCGGTTGTAGCTATGGAAGAGGCCATGACTGTTTACGATTCTGAGAAAGTTCACGGATATCAGGTTACCTGTGAGCTTATTGATAAGTGGTATAGGAGAGTTTCCTCTGTTTCTGTTGAAGAGAGAAAAAAGATTGTTGGACTTGAAGAGGGAAGGGCCGACGTGATAGTTCCAGGCCTTGCGTTCTTTAAAGTTTTTTGTGAAGTATTCGGCATAGAGAAAATAACAGTCAGTGAGCTCGGACTTTTATATGGATTAGCTTTAAGGGAGGCTAAAAAATGTCAAAAAAGATAGCAGTGATTGGAACCGGTTATGTTGGTCTTGTTTCAGGGGCGTGTTTTGCCTATCTCGGACATAAAGTTATAGGTCTTGATATTGATCCTGAAAAGATAGAGCGGTTGAAAAAAGGGGAAGTTCCCATATATGAGCCTGGTCTTGACAAGATTTTGAGACAGGCGATAGATAACGGAAACATAGAGTTTACAACAGATTACTCTCATGCTGTTAAAAATTCTGATTTTATTTTTATTGCGGTGGGTACACCTTCAAGAGAGGATGGTTCGGCTGATCTCTCTTATGTTGAAAGTGCTTACAGGAGTATTGTTAGTCAAATAGAACAGGGGGATTTTAAAATTATTGTCAATAAATCTACCGTTCCGGTTGGGACCGGTAGATGGGCTAAAAAATTTATATCAGATCTTTTAAGAAATAGGGGAATAGAAAATCCCGAAGACCATTTTGAGGTTGTTTCTAATCCGGAATTTTTGAGGGAGGGCAAAGCGGTAGAAGACTTTATGAAGCCTGACAGAGTAGTCGTAGGAGCCGACAACAGAGATTATGCCGGTATGGTTGCATCTTTGTATGAAAAACTTCAGCCAGCTATGATTATTACCGACCTTCCAACAGCTGAAATGATCAAATACGCCTCTAACTCCTTCCTGGCTACAAAAATTTCGTTTATCAATGAGATAGCCAACATTTGCGAAAAAGCCGGTGCTGACGTTACTGTCGTTGCAAGAGGAATGGGGCTTGACCATAGAATTAGTCCTCACTTTTTAAACGCAGGTTGCGGTTTTGGTGGTAGTTGTTTTCCAAAAGATGTTAAGGCACTTGTTTACACGGCGAAACAGTATGATGTTAAACCTGAACTTCTTGAGGCCACTCTTGATGTTAATGAGAGGCAGAAACTCGTTCTGGTTGAAAAGCTTAAAAAGTATTATCCATCTCTTTCCGGTCTGATAGTTGGTGTTTGGGGACTTGCCTTTAAGCCTGATACTGACGATATGAGAGAAGCTCCCTCCATTCCTATTATTAAGAGATTGCTTTCTGCAGGTGCTACAGTTAAGGCTTACGATCCTGTTGCTACGGAAAATGCCAGAAAAGTGTTTAAAGAAGAACTACAAAAATATCCTGAAAAGCTTATATTTGTAAAAGATAAATATGAGGCACTTGAGGGCGTCGATGCCCTTCTTCTTATTACGGAGTGGTCGGAGTTTAAAGACGTTGATTTTGAAAGGTTCAGGAATAAGGTTATAATTGATGGAAGGAATCTCTGGGAACCTTCTATCGTGAGAAGATACACAGAGAAGTATGAAGGTATAGGAAAACCGTGAAAAAGAGGCAGTAAATGAATATTACAAGTAAAAGAGATATTCTTAAAAAGTTATACTCGCCGTTCGGTTATGCTTTTGCAAAGGCGAACATTCATCCGAACGTAATAACGCTTGCAGCTTTAATTTTAGGAACGATAGCTGCGTTTGTATATTATCAGGGTCATCCTGTTATAGGAGCTTTTTTACTTTTCTGTTCAGGTGTCCTTGATCTGTGTGACGGTTATGTTGCTGTCAATAACAGAAAGGCTACTAAATTTGGAGCTGTCTTTGACTGGATTGCGGATAAGTGGGTTGACGGATTTGTTCTTGGAAGTGTTGCTTTGAGATATGCCGGAAACTGGATTGCCCTGTTTGTGGTTGTCGTTTCAATGCTTCATACCTTTATTAAGCCTGTTGTTTATTCAGAGATAGGTTATCAGGTCAGGGAGACAGGGAAAATAAAAGATCCTCTTGAAAGCACCGGGTTTTTCGGAAGGCCTGAGACGTTTATAACGCTGTTTATTGCGTCACTTCTATATCCTTTTAATCACGCCATTTTAAAATATGGTATCGAGTTTATTGGTATTATGAGTTTTATGTCACTTATGCAGAGAATTATTTATCTTTACAAACATTATGGAAAAGAGTACGAGGAGTAAGATATGGAAAGACCTTACGTTGTGATAGTTTCCGAGGTAACGATTGATGGAAAGCTGACGCTTGATGAGGGTGTTTCGAGCAAGGAGATAATGAAACTGATGGATGAAGAGGCAAATAGATATCTTCATGAAATAAGGGCAGAATGTGACGGTATTATGGTTGGTTCAAATACGGTTCGGATAGATAATCCCAATCTTACAGTAAGGTATGTTGAAGGTGAGAATCCAACGAGGATTATTCCTGCTTCAACCGCTGATATTCCGCTTGGTTCAAACGTTCTTAATGTTGAGAAGGCTCCTACAATTATTGCCGTGAGCGAAAGGGCACCGAGAGAGAAAATAGAAACTATAAAGGCTAAAGGTGCCGATGTGATAGTTGCAGGAAAAGATAAAGTTGATTTTACTCAGCTTTTACCGGAACTTTATAAACGCGGTATCAAAAAGTTGATGGTTGAAGGCGGTTCAAAAGTTAACTGGGAACTTATTAAAAATGATCTTGTTGATGAGATAAGACTCATCCATCTTCCCGTTGTTGTTGGTGGTGATAACGTTCCTTCTCTCGTTTCCGGAGAAGGTTTCAAGAGACTTGAGCTTGTTAAGAAGTATGAAATTAAAAGAGTCTTTCAGTGCGGTAATCAGGTAATAACAGAATATGTTAGAAAGTAACTTTTGGGGCTTTTGCCCCTTTTAAGGTTTAAAAATGGTTAAATATGTTTTAAAGAGGTTTCTTCACCTGATACCTCTTATAATTGGAATGACATTTATTTCCTTTCTCATTATTAAGCTCGCTCCAGGTGATTTTTTAACCTCTCTTAAAATGAATCCCTCAATATCAAAAGAGACGATTGAAGCTTTGAGAAAAAGCTACGGTCTTGATCAGCCTGTTATCAAGCAGTATTTTCTGTGGCTCTGGAATGCTCTTCACTTTAATTTAGGTTACTCCTTTGCATACCACAGGCCTGTTACTTCGCTTATAGCTGATAGGATTGCTAACACGTTGTCGCTTACTGTAACAGCTTTTTTTATTACATGGATTTTTGCCGTGCCTCTTGGAATAATTGCAGCCTTTTACAGGAATAAATTTGTGGATAGGATTATAACTTCAGTGTCTCTTGTGGGGCTTTCAATTCCCGGTTTTTTTGTTGCATTTCTTCTTATGTTTTTTGCAGCGAAAACGGGGCTTCTTCCGATTGGCGGTGTAGTTTCTCAAAATTATGAGAAGTTGAGCTTGACGGGAAAGATAATTGATAGATTAAAGCACATGGTTGTTCCGCTTACTGCGATGGTTGTTGGTAGTATTTCGGGTCTTGTTCGTCTGGTTAGAGGGACAGTTATTGATGAACTTCATAAAGATTATGTCAAACTTGCTGTTGCAAAGGGTCTTCCAAAGAGGGTAATTCTTTTTAAGCATGTTTTAAGGAATGCAATGAATCCGTTTATAACACTTATAGGTTTTGATATAGCAGGATTGTTGTCTGGAGCTGCTTTAATTGAGATAATCACCGCATGGCCGGGAATGGGAAGATTGATGTTTGAAGCTGTTATGTTGCAGGATTTTTTTGTCGTTATGGGTGCTTTATATATAGGAGGAATAATGCTTGTTATAGGTAATCTTATCGCTGATATTTTACTTGCCCTTAACGATCCACGAATCAGGGAGAGAGAGATAGAGGGCAGAAGGTGAGGAGCTTTTTAATAGAACTTTATAAAAAACACAAAACTGGATTTATTGCTTTTGTTTTTTTGCTTATTCTATATTTTGTTGCTGTTTTTGCCGATTTTATAGCTCCCTATCCCTACGACATTCAGTTTAGGCACAATCCGTATCAGCCTCCAACGCCCATTCATTTTTTTGACAGCGAAGGACATTTTCATTTGAGACCTTTTGTTTACGGTCATAAATTGGTAGATCCCGTTTTTAAGATCTATACAACCTGCTGGAATGAGACCTATCCAGTTGAGTTTTTTGTTAAGGGTGAACCCCATTATCTTTTCGGTTTTATAAAGACAGATATTCATCTTTTCGGGGTTAAATCTCCAGGTAAGATTTTTCTTCTTGGGACGGACGGTGTGGGAAGGGATATTTTTTCCCGGCTTATCTACGGAACGAGAATTTCTCTCACTATAGGTTTGATCGGTGTTGCTATCTCTTTTTCTTTAGGACTGATAATAGGTTCCATAGCAGGCTATTACGGTGGTCTGATTGATACCGTTACGATGCGGATAGTGGAGCTTTTGATGGTCTTTCCCTATTTTTATCTTTTACTTGCTTTGCGTTCTATGTTTCCTGTTGATATGCCGAGTATTACTGTTTTTTTCATAATTATTGCAATTTTATCCCTTCTTGGATGGACGGGGCTTGCCCGGGTTGTTAGGGGGATGGCACTTTCTATAAGAGAAAATGATTTTGTAAAAGCGGCAAAGGTGATGGGGGCAAGTAGTTTTTACATTGTAAGAAAGCATGTAATTCCGAATACTCTTTCTTACATTGTTGTTGCTGCTACCCTGTCTATTCCTGGTTACATTTTAGGAGAATCTGCGCTGAGTTTGATCGGTCTGGGAGTTCAGGAACCTTACCCTTCCTGGGGTAATATGCTTGCGGAGGCTCAAAATATAACAAAACTTTCATCTTTCCCCTGGCTTCTCACTCCGGGTATTGCCATATTTTTAGTCATAATTGCTTTTAATCTTTTTGGCGATGGTTTGAGAGATTATTTTGATGTAAAACTACAAAAATAGATTGCTTGTTTGGTTGTTGCTTAATTTAAAATATTAAATTTGATTTTTAAATCCTTATTCTTTGTAAATTATTTAAGGTTCGTTTTTATTCGCTAATCTTTCTCAGAAAATTAAAATGGATTTTAACTAAAATTTACTAATATTAAACCATGTGGTTATTTCTTTTAAAAAAAGAAAGCACTATAATAAAGGAAAATAAGATAAAGCAAGGGAGGGAATTATGAGTAACAAAAGAAGAGAATTCATTGTAAAAAGCCTTATCGGAACTGCTGGTCTTGTCGTTGGTGGTCTTTCCGGTGCAGCAGCAGCGGGATCTAAGAAAATGGAACCACCTTATCCTTATAAGTCTATCGATCCTGACATGATTGCTGAAAAAGCTTACGGATATTATTTAAAGGGACACTGTGCTTACGGTGTTTTTGCTTCTATTCTTGATACTCTTAAGGAAAGTGTTGGCGGTCCTTATCTTGGTATTCCAGGAGAGCTTTTTGAATTTGGAAGGGGCGGAATCAACGGTTGGGGAACAATCTGCGGAACTTTAAATGGAGCAGCAGCCATTATATCTATCTCCTGTAAAGGTTGGAAAAAGGTAATTGATGCTCTATATAGATGGTATGAGGAAACACCTCTTCCTATGTATTATCCAAAACATCCTGCTAAATATAAAGGTGTTTTTGCAGCAAGTGTTGCAACATCACCCCTCTGTCACATTTCCGTTATGAAATGGATAGAAAAAACAGGTTTTGCCTATGATAGTAAGGCGCGATCTGAAAGATGTGCAAGACTTACAGCAGATGTTGCTAAAAAGACTGTTGAACTTCTCAATGCTTACCATAAAGGGACATTTAAGCCTGTAAGTGCTCCTGGTATTTACAAGACAAAAATGGATTGTATGACATGTCATAACATGAAGGTGGGAAGCAGGTGAATTTTAAAGCCGTAGAGGCTTTGCCTCTACGGCTTGTATATTATTGTTGTGATTGCGTGTTTGTAAACGATCATTTTTCCCATGAATGAGTTGATTCTGAGAACATACCTATCAAATCCTTTGAGTTTCCCTTCGACTTTTGAGCCATTTCTAAAAAATATGATAATTCTTTTATTTATGATGTTTCTGAGTGTTCTGCTCTGAACACCGCCAAGGGTTGATGAAGCGATAAGTTTATAACCTTCTTTAAGTTTTTTGCTGATTTCTTTTTCCTGTTCTTCTGTAAGCACGGCAGGAATGGTAGCAAAGGAAGCAGGTCTGATTATTATTTCTTCACCGTTTATTTCATAGTTTATATCACCTGACGCTTTTAGGCTGTTTAACAGGGGAATAACGACTTCCTGCCTAACGTCCAGTAACTCCATAAATTCTGAAACGGAGCCTCTAAATTCACCTTTCTCTTCAAGTAATTCTATTAGTTCAAGTTGTAATTCTTCCAGTGTTTTGTGTCTTCTCATCCCGTTCATCCATAAATTATCGTTGCTATTGCGTGTTTGTAAACTAAGGATCTTCCTTTTGGAGCAGTCATTGACAGTGTGAAGTTATCAAAATCTAAAAGTTTTCCTTCAAGTCTGGTGCCACTTACCAAAAATACAGTTATATCTTTTCCTAAAAGAGATGAAAGAACTTCATCCTGAAGAGATATTTTTCTTTTTTTCTTCTCTTGTTTAATCTCTTCTTCCTTTTTGGGTTCAGTTTCTTCAGTTGTTTTTTTCTGAACTGTTATTTCTTCACTTTCTTTATCTTTGAGTTTCAGGGTTAATCCCTTTCCTCTTTTAGATTCGGCCGTTAAGAAGCCTTCTTCTTCCAGCTCGTTTATTGCTTTTTTTACAAGATAGCTACTTGTTTTTGTCAGATTTGCGAGCTCTTCAAATGTTCCTGTATATTCGCCGAATTCTTTTAAATACTGCCGAATCCAGTTTTTTACCATTTCATGTTTGGCAACGGCGGACATTACACCTCCTGAATAGTATTTAGATTTTAATGGTGAGAAAATGAAAAATAAAAATGGTTAAACAGAAAATGACTAACAGCATGCTTTTCAACAAAATATCCTTTCGAAATAGTTACAATTAACTTATATTTCTTACTTAATTAGAAACTATCTTATCTAAAATTTTATCTTCTAATATTTTTGTGTCAAGGTTTCCTTTAACGAAATCTTCATCTTCCACAAGTTTTAAGTGGAAAGGTATTGTTGTTTTTAGATTTCCTTCTATAAAAAATTCTGATAGAGCTCTCTTTCCACGAATTATTGTCTCTTCTCTTGTTTCACCGTGAACGATTAGTTTGGCTATGAGAGAATCGTAGTAAGGTGGTATTGAATAGCCTTCATAAACATGTGTATCAATCCTTACGCCAAATCCTCCAGGCAGCAACAGTTTCTCTATTTTTCCTGGAGATGGTCTGAAATTCCTCTTGTAATCTTCGGCATTAATCCTGAATTCAATTGCGTGACCGTTTAATTTAGGGTCTGCCATTTCAAGTTTTTCACCTTCAGCTGCTTTAATTTGAAGGGCTATGAGGTCTTTTCCCGTTACCATTTCAGATACAGGATGTTCTACCTGGATTCGTGTATTCATTTCTATAAAATAAAAATTTTTGTCTTTGTCAACTAAAAACTCGACTGTTCCAGCACCTTCATACTTTATTGCAAGTGCGAGTTTCCTTGCAGCTTCGTATAGTTTTTCCCTTAAAGTTTCGTCTACAAAAGGTGAGGGTGATTCTTCAAGAACTTTTTGGTGTCTTCTTTGAAGGGAACACTCCCTTTCACCAAAAATCGTAACATTTCCGTATTTATCGGCTATTAGCTGTATTTCTATGTGTCTTGGATTCAGAATTAATTTTTCTACGTAAACCTCTCCATTTCCGAAAGCTGCTTCAGCTTCTGTCATTGCGGTTCTTATTGTTTCTTCGGCTCCCTCTTCTGTCTCAACAACGCGCATTCCTCTGCCTCCGCCTCCGTGAGCAGCTTTTACAAGAACGGGAAATCCTATTTTTCTGGCAAATTCGAGAACTTTTGCCGGGTCTTTCATCGCTTCGCTGCCGGGAACTACGGGGATTCCTGCTTTTTGAGCTATCGCTCTTGCCTGTGCTTTGTCTCCCATAGCAACCATTGTTTCGGAAGAAGGTCCTATAAACTCTACACCACAGGCTCTGCAAACTTCTGCAAATCCGGGATTTTCGGATAGAAATCCGTATCCGGGATGTATTGCGTCAGCACCTGAAACTTCTGCTGCTGATATTATTGCAGGAATGTTAAGGTAACTTGCGGCAGGGCGTTCACTTCCTATGCAGATGGCTTCATCTGCCAGAAACACAGGAAGTGAATCTTTGTCTGCGGTTGAATAAACAGCTACCGTTTTTATGCCAAGCTCTTTGCAGGTTCTTATTATTCTAACGGCTATTTCGCCTCTATTTGCTATCAGAATTTTTTTAAACATAGACTACTCCGGTTCACACTTTCTCTATGTAAAATAGTGGCTGATCAAATTCTACAGGTTGTCCGTTTTCAACGAGTATTTTTACGACTCTTCCTGAAACATCTGATTCTATTTCATTCATCACTTTAAGGGCTTCTATTATGCAGAGTGTCTGTCCTTTCTCTACGAAGTCTCCTTCTTTAACGAAAGGTTCGGCTCCCGGCGATGGTGCCCTGTAAAATGTTCCGACAATAGGTGAGCGAACAATATGTATGTTTTCCGGTATTTCTGTTGGTTCTGCAGATGGTTTTGTTATTTCCGAAGTTGCTTCTGGAGCGGTAGTTGTTTCAATAACTCTTTCAACCGTTAACGGTTGAGAAGCTTTCTGGCGGCAGTAACGTGCTTTTACCTTGAGACCTTCAAGCTCTATTTCAACTTCTTCTATGCTACTGTTTTCAAGGGATTTTAACAGGTTTTCGATTTTTTCTATCACAATGGCCTCCGAATTACTTGTTAACTCTTTCGAGATACTTTCCTGTTTCTGTTTCTACTTTTATGTATTCGCCTACGTTTATGAATGTGGGAACTTGAACAACAGCTCCCGTTTCAAGAGTTGCCGGTTTAAGAACGTTGTTTACTGTGTCGCCTTTGAATCCCGGTTCAGTTTCTACAACTTGAAGAACCACAGTTTTAGGAAGTTTAACAGATAGTGGTTCACCTTTATAGAACTGAACCTGAACGGTGTCATTTTCTTTTAAAAAGTTTGCCTTTTCACCTAAATTCTCTGCCGGAACAGGAATCTGTTCGTAAGTTCTTGTATCCATAAAATAGTAGAACGTTCCGTCGTTATACAGATATTCCATCTCTCTCTCTTCAAAATCTGCTACTTCAAGTTTTTCGCCAACCTTGTAGGTTTTTTCAACGACATTTCCAGTTCTTAAATTTTTAAGTTTTATTCTTGCAAAAGCTTGTCCTTTTCCTGGTTTAACATGCTGGTAGTCAACTATTTCGTATGGATCGCCGTTTATTTCTAACTTCATACCTTTTGATATCTGGTTTACATCTATAGATGCCACTTTAAACCTCCTGTTTGAATCTGAAAGTTTGCGGTATTATACACCATTCAAAATTATAACAATTTGTTAATCTGGTAGTCCTGTCGTTCCTATTGTTGCAAGCTCAACCTCTTTTGCTCCTATGGGCACAACTTTTCTGATTCTTTCGAACATAAAGTGATTTTCCAGAATTTCCGCAGCTCTTTCGCTTTTTGTAAATCTGTAATGTTTATTGAGGAGGACTTTTAGAAAGTCGACATCTTTTCTTGAAAGTTCTTTTACGGTTACGTAATTACTGTTTATCTTTTTCTCTATTTCGTCGTCAAAAACGTAAGCCACACCGCCTGTCATTCCTGCTCCAAAGTTCATTCCTACCTTTCCGAGGACGGCAACGACACCTCTTACCATGTATTCGCAGGCGTGTTGTCCTGCTCCTTCAACGACAGCAATGGCACCGCTGTTTCTAACGGCAAATCGTTCGCCTACCCTACCAGCTGCAAAGAGTGCACCTCCCGTGGCTCCGTAAAGCAGAGTATTACCTGCTATAACGTTTTCTGACGGATTTCCTTTAAAGTTTTCCGGAAATGTTATAACTATGAGTCCACCGCCCAGTCCTTTTCCTACGTAATCGTTAGCTACGCCTTTGAGAAAAAGATTTATTCCTTTTGAAAGGAAAGCTCCGAAGCTCTGTCCAGCAGTTCCCTCAAAGTATAGTTTAATAATATTTTTTGGAATCTCCTTTCCGAATTTTCTTATAAGAAGGTTTGAAAGGGGAATACCGATACCGCGGTCTGTGTTCTTGATGATGTATCTTCCGATAAAAGGTTCTCCGTGTTCTATGTAAGGTTCTGCATCTTGAACGATTCTGTCGTTTAGAGGTGATTCAACAGCATTGTAAGGGTAGGACTGCCTTTCAAACGGAATTGAGGGTTTAAGAATGTAACTTAAGTCAAGTTCTGAGGCTTTTGTGAACTTTTTAATTTTTTCCACGTCAGGTTTTAAAAGTCCGCTTTTTCCTGTTATCTCTTTCAGGCTTCTATATCCCATCTTTGCCAGGAATCTTCTCACATCTTCTGCGATGAATCGGAAATAGTTTATTACAGCTTCAACCTTCCCTTTGAATCTTTTCCTCAAAGCTTCATCTTGTGTTGCTATTCCTACTGGACATCTGTTCGTATGACACTCTCTGTCCATTACGCAACCTTCTGCTATCATAGCTGCCGTCCCTATGCCGAATTCTTCGGCACCGAGTAATGCTGCTATTATGACATCCCTTCCCGTTTTTATTCCTCCGTCAACTCTAAGGATTACGTTTTCTCTCAGTCCATTTTCACTGAGGGCTCTATGTGTTTCGGGAAGGCCTATTTCCCATGGGAGTCCAGCTCCTTTTATTGAGGTTATAGGAGATGCTCCAGTTCCGCCGTCACATCCTGATATCTGGATAACATCGGCTTTTGCTTTTGCCACGCCGGCAGCGACAGTTCCAACTCCAGATTCTGCAACAAGTTTGACGGCTATTTTTGCTTCAGGGTTTGCAAGTTTCAGGTCGTATATTAGCTGTGCAAGGTCTTCTATAGAGTAGATGTCGTGGTGGGGCGGTGGAGATATAAGAGTAACGCCGGGAACAGAAAATCTAAGTGATGCTATGTAAGGAGTAACTTTTTTTCCTGGTAGGTGTCCGCCTTCTCCCGGTTTTGCCCCCTGTGCTATTTTAATTTCAATTTCTTCGGCAGATGAAAGATAAGCCGGGGTGACTCCAAACCTTCCTGATGCCACCTGTTTTATCTTGCTGTTTTTAATGGTTCCGTATCTTTTGGGGTCTTCACCACCTTCACCGCTACAGCTTTTTGAACCTATCCTGTTCATCGCTTCGGCTATTACTTCGTGTGCTTCTTTTGAAAGTGCTCCCACGGACATGCCGGGAACCATGAGCTGTTTCATAATCTCTTCTGCTGATTCCAATTCCTCTAACGGAATCGGTGTTCTGTCTGATTCTATTTTCAGAAGATCCCTTATATAGACGGGGTTTTCTTTATAGTAGTCATAAATTTTCAGATATTCGTCAAAGTTCCCTGTTTTTGAAGATTTCAGTATGGCTCTTACAACCTGGACTGAAAATCCGTGTTTTTCTTTGCCCGGACGGTAATAAAGTTCACCGCTTTCCGGAATTTCATCAAGTTTTTCGGCAATTTCGAGTCTTTTGTTTATCTCTTTTTCTATGTCTTTTAATGTCATTCCGCCTATCGGGGAAAATGTATTCGGGAAGAATTCTTCAACAATTTCTTTTGAGAGGCCTATAATGTCGAAGTTTTGTCCAAGATGGTAGGATGATATGAGGGATATGCCCATCTTTGACATTATCTTTAGAAGTCCCTTGGTTACTGCTGTTTTGTAGTTTTTAACAAGTGTTTCAAACGGTAGATTGAGTTCAATTTCTCGTGTTTTAAGATATTTGTAAACCAGATGGGGGTAAACTGCGCTTGCTCCAAAAGCTATAAGAGCGGCAATTTCGTGGGTATTTTTTACCTCTCCCGTTTCAACGACAATGGAAACTTTATGCATAAGTTCTTTTTTCTTCAGGTAGTTTACAAGTCCTGATACTGCAAGCAGCGAAGGAATTGGTTTTTGGGTGTCTTTATCGGAAAGAATTACTATGTCGGCACCTTTCTTGATTTCAAGTTCTATCGTTTCAAACAGTTTGTAGAGTCCTTCTTTAAGATCCGATTCAAATTCCATTTTGAACGTTGCGGTTTTCATGAATTCAAGGTTTTTCAGACTTTTAAATTCTGAAGGTGTGAGCAGTGGTGATTTAAGTTCTACTCTTCTGGGCAATTTCCCTTCTCTTTCAAGGAAGTTTACCTTGCCGCCCAGTCTCATTTTCAGGGACATAACAACTCTTTCTCTGATCGGGTCTATCGGTGGATTTGTTACCTGGGCAAACTTTTGCTTGAAGCAGGAAAAGAGTAAGCAGGGATTTGTTGACATGAAAGGTGGTGGTGTGTCGTCTCCCATTGAATATACAGGTTCTTTTGCCTCTTCTGCCATTTCGTCAATAATAAATTCAAGGTCTTCTTTTGAAAAACCAAACTTCATCAGTTCTTTTTTCAGTTTTTCTTCTTCCGGTTTCTCAAATGTGCAAGGTGTTGAAAAGTCGGAAAGTTTAAAAAGCTTTCTCCTTATCTCTTTTTTAAGGTTTCTCTGAAGGGCGATTTTTCTTAAAACTTCTTTGTTTGTTTCTACCGTTCCAAATTCTGTGTTTACAACGAGGATTTCTCCGGGGGAGAGTCTGTTATGAGAAACAATTTTGCTTTCCGGGATTTCTATCATTCCTTCTTCAGAGCCAAAGACAATCAGGTTATCATCTGTTATTATGTATCTTGCAGGTCTTAATCCGTTTCTATCAAGCTTTCCGCCTACCGTTTTTCCATCTGTAAATACTACTGCTGCAGGTCCGTCCCACGGTTTCATGAGAAGAAGATGATAGAGGAAAAATGCCCTTTCATCTTCGTCAAGGTCAAGCATTTCGTATGCAGGCGGTATTAGGACGCTTATGGCTTCTTCCGGTTGATATCCGGCAAGCACCATAAGTTCAAAAACTCTATCAAGGGATGCTGAATCGCTTTCATTAAAGTCTACGAGCGGAAGGATTTCTCTTATCTGTGTTCCGAAACGGGAACTTTTTATTATCGGTTCAACAATTTTTATAAAGTTTCTGTTTGCAGTTATTGTGTTGATTTCGCCGTTGTGAGCGAGCATTCTTAGGGGTTGTGCAAGTTTCCATTCGGGGTTTGTGTTTGTTGAGTATCGTTGATGGAATAGCGCAATTGCCGTTTTAAATTCTTCGTTTTTAAGGTCCGGGTAAAATTTTTCAAGGTCAGGTGCAAGGAGCATTCCTTTATAGACTATCAGATTGTTTGATAAAGATAGAATGTAGTTTTCTTTTGCAACCTCTTTTAGAGCCTTTTCTAATTTTCTGCGAAGTATGTAAAGTCCGATGTCTCCCAAGAATGGGATGATAATTTGGACGATGAGAGGCATAGCTTTTCTGGCTATTTCTCCACATTCTTCCACTTTTATCGGAACTTCCCGGAGTGCAAAATCTACCTTTTCTTCTTTAAGGAGAGTTTCAAGTTTTTTTATTGAACCGTCGGCTGTTTTTCTATCTAAAAATATTGTTCCAACGGCGATGTCATTGTCTTGAAAGTCTTTTCCAATTTTTTTAGCCTCTTTTTTAAAGAATTCTTCTGGAAGCTGGAATAGGACACCGGAGCCGTCTCCCGTTCTTCCGTCTGATAGAACAGCGCCTCTGTGGGTCAGATTGGAAACGGCTTTAAGTGCATTTTTAAGTATTTCATGGCTTTTTTCTCCGTTGATGTTTGCTATAAATCCGACACCGCAGGAATCTTTATGTTTCATTTTTCCTTCTCCTGAAAATGGATTATGTATTTTCCGTTGAATGATGTTGCTTCTTCAAGGCCTATAAACTTTGTTCCGTTTTCTTTGAATTTTTTGAAAGTGTCTGAGGGGAATAGGCAGTATTCAGGTTTTATGGTTTTTATAATCTCTTTAAATATGGGATTTTCGGGTTTTAGGTTGGAAACGAATATCTGAACTCTTTCAAGTTTCAGTTTCTGGAATGTGGCGAAAAGAGCGGCTATATCTTCGGCAAATATATAGCCTGTGTCTTTCTTCGGAAATTTTCCATTGTTTCTTTTTGCCCATTCCTGTCTTGTGAATTTCCACGTTTGTGGATGGTAGATACCGCTGAGCCCGCAGAAATAGATTCCTTTATATTTGAAAATCCTTGACATTATGTCAACACCGTCACTTTTTGAGAGGATTTCATAGTCTTTCTCTTTTCCGTGAATGTAAAACCATGTTCTCCTTAAAATTAAAGGTTTTTTTAAGTTTAACGGCCCTAAAGAGATGCTTATGTCTGCGCCGGAGACTTCTAGTAGTCCTTTTAACCTTTCTTCATTTCCGTTAAGGGCACCTGTTATGAGAAATTCCATTGCCTTCTCCTTTTAGAGGCTTTAGCTGAAAAGTTCTTCTACGAATTCTTCAGGGTTGAAAGGTCTTAAATCTTCTATCTTTTCACCTATGCCGATATACTTTATCGGTATTTTTAGTTCGCTTGCTATCGCGACTACTATTCCGCCTTTTGCTGTACCGTCAAGTTTTGTAAGCACGATACCTGTTACGTCTGTTATCTCTTTGAAAGCTTTTGCCTGAGATATTGCGTTCTGTCCCGTGTTTGCATCAAGAACAAGGAGAATTTCGGAAGGTTCACCGGGTATCTCTCTGCTTATAACCTTCTTTATCTTTTTGATTTCTTTCATTAACCTATCTTTGTTGTGAAGTCTGCCAGCCGTATCAACTATCAGGATATCTTCTCCTCTGGCTTTTAAGCTTTGGACAGCGTCAAACACTACGGAAGCAGGATCTGCCCCTTCGCTTCCTTTTACTATTCTTACGTCTGCCCTTTCAGCCCACACCTCAAGTTGTTCTATTGCAGCTGCTCTGAATGTGTCGGCTGCTGCAAGGAGAACGCTTTTGCCTTTGTCTTTAAGCTGCTTTGCCAGTTTTCCTATTGTTGTTGTTTTTCCGACCCCGTTAACGCCAAGAACCAGAATGACAGACGGACTGTTTTCTGTTCTCAATTCTCCGGCATAGTTTGACAGCAGATTTTTCAGCTTTTCTTTGAGGACTTCAAGAAGTTCATCTGAGGTTTTTAGTTTTCTCTTTTTAGTCTCTTTCCGAAGTTCATCTATAAGCTGAAGGCTTGTTTTTACTCCTATATCTGCAAGAATTAATCTCTCTTCCAATTCCTCAAACAGTTCTTCATCTATTTCTCTTCCTTTAAAAACGGAGAAATTCAGGGCTTCTCGTGTTTTCTTTAAGCCTTCTTTAAAGGTTTTAAAAAATCCTGCTTTTCTTTTGCCTGTCTTTTCTTCCAGCTCTTTTTTTAGCTTTTGTAGAGTTTTCTTTTCGCTGTCGGGAGTTATAGCCTCTATCTGTTTGACTATTTTAAGAGCTTCTTCGTTTAACCCCTCTTCTTTTAGTATTTCTGCGATATTATATCCGGCAAAAAATTTTACCTTTTTGTTTCCAGATTGAAATGCGGTTTCAAAAAAGTTACGAGCCCTTGAGAGTTTGTTGTTTTCTTTCTCTTTAAGTCCGGCAAACAGAGCTTTTATCTCCTTTTCGGAATCGGGAATATGTTTTAGTGTTTCTTCTATTAATTTTTTCTCTTTTGCAATTTTAACCGCTTCGGTAACAAGGTTTCCGTTGCTGTAAATAATTGCGTTTGAAAGTGCCTCTCCGTCGTTTTCTTTCTCGGCCAGTTTTAACCACTTTTCCGGCTGGTTTGGATTTTCTTTCAGTTCTTCTCTTAAGCCTTTTCTTTTAAAAAAACCGAGCATAGTTTACTCCTTTAGCTATTGAACGTCTGGTAATACTAAATTATACTATTACTTTGATTTGATTTTTCCACATTTTCGTTTATGAAAGGTGTTCTAATGGATTTAAGGCTTTATGCAATTACTGATGAACGTTTTATGGATGAAACCAATATAGCCGATAAAGTGGCAGCGGCAATAGAGGGTGGTGTTTCTGTTATTCAGTATAGAGCCAAAAGTAAAGATTCTGTTGTTATGTATCGTGAAGCTTTGATTGTTAGGGATGTTACCAAAAAATATAGGATTCCGTTTATCGTTAATGACAGACTGGATATTGCCCTTGCTGTGTCTGCCGATGGTGTTCATGTCGGACAGACCGATCTGCCGGTTTCTGTTATAAGGAGAATTGTAGGAAGAGATTTTATAGTGGGGCTTTCAACTCACAATTTGTTTCAGGTTGAAAATGCCAATAAAGAAGAAGTTAATTACATAGGTTTTGGTCCTGTTTTTCCGACAAATACGAAGAAGAATCCTGATCCGGTAGTTGGAGTGGACAGTTTATGTGAAGCTGTGAAAAAATCCGTTCATCCGGTTATTGCAATTGGAGGGATTAATTCGGATAATATTGGCAGTATTCTTATGTGTAAACCTGCAGGTGTCGCAGTTGTCAGAGCGGTTTTTGACGGAGACCCTTTCCTGAATGCCAGAAAATTGAGAGAGAAGATAGATGCTGAGATGGGCGGAAGTTTATCTTGATAGATTAAAGAGAAATTACGAGAATCTGAAGAGGTTTACCGGGCATAAAAGAATAATTGCAGTTGTTAAAGCAAACGCTTACGGGCACGGAAGTGTAAAAGTTGCTTCTTTCCTTGAAAGGAAAACTGATGTAGATGCCTTTGCTGTTGCTACAGTTTTCGAGGGTATAGAGCTCAGAGAAGGAGGGGTGGAAAAACCTATTATTGTGATGAGTAATCCTCTTTTTGAAAATGCCCGTAACTTTCTGGAATATAGATTAACACCTGTAATTTTTGATTTTGAGAGTTTAGGTATTGCTCTTGAAACGGGAATTCCATTTCATATAAAGTTAGATACAGGTATGGGCAGATTGGGTTTTTTGCCCGGAGATTTTCAGAGGTTAACAGAAATTTTTAAGTCTCCTCTTTTTAAAGGTATTATGAGTCATTTTCCTGTTTCTGATGAGGATAAGTGTTTTACTAAAGAGCAGTTTTCGTTTTTTTTAAGGTTTATTAAGGAAGTTCTAAAAGTTAATAGAAATGTTGCAGTTCATATAGATAATAGTGCGGCTGTTCCTTACCATTTTGATTCGTTACTGACACATTCAAGAATTGGTCTTGCTCTTTACGGAAGTAAGCCGAGTTCCAATTTTCCTGTAAAACTTGAGCAGGTCATGGAGATTAAGTCAAGATTGATACAGGTAAAAACTCTGCCGGAAGGATGGGGAATTTCTTACGGCAGGACTTATGTTACCTCTTCACGAGAGAAGGTGGGAGTTGTTGCTTTTGGGTATGCTGATGGTTTGATGAGAAGTCTTTCTGGTAATTGGTCTGTGAAAATTAACGGCCGGAAGTGTTCTGTTAGAGGAAGAATCTGTATGGATATGACGATTGTTTCACTTGAAGGGGTTAAGGCTTCTCCAGGTGATGAAGTTATCATTACCGATAGAGAGCTAACCTTTGATAAAATGGCAGAGAAAGCAGGCACGATTTCATACGAGATTATGTGTGATGTCAGTCCAAGGGTTAAGAGAATATTTATAGAGTAAAGTTTGAGAGGGAGGAAATGGAAAGGTATTACATGGCTTTTGACTTTGCCATTCCGAACGAAGAGAGAGATAAAGCGGATTGCATACTTTTTGAGGCTGGTTGCAAAGGGATAGAGGATTTAAAAGAGGAGAATGGAATATCGTATATTCGTGTCTATTTTGACAGTGAAACCGATTTTAATCCTCAGGTTTCACCTCTTAAGGATTATCTGCTTGGATCTTTCAGAATAGAAGAGCAGAACTGGAATGAAAACTGGAAAAAGCATTTTAAACCGACGCCTATTGGAAAAAAAATTGTTGTTGTTCCTTCATGGATGAAGGATGATTTTGATCCCGGTGACAGGATCCCTATATACATCTATCCGGGGCAGACTTTCGGCACAGGTACTCATGAAACTACAAAGTTGATGATGGAACTTATAGAAGAGTTTATGCTTCCCGGATTTTCGTTTCTTGATGTTGGTTGCGGAACCGGCATTCTCTCTATTCTTGCCAGAAAACTGGGTGCTAAAAAAGTTGTGGCTTGCGATATTCAGAAAGAGGTTGAGGATGAGCTTGAACTTAACATGACTATAAATAATGTTTCTGGTATAGAGTTTATTCCCGGAAGTGTTGATGCTGTTGAAGGGACTTTTGATATGGTTGCTGCGAACATAGAGAAACACCTCTTAGAGCCGTTAATACCTGATCTTGTCAAAAGGACGGGAAGATATTTACTTGTTTCAGGCATTTTGAAGCATCAAGAAGAGGATATGGTGAAGAAGCTTAAAAATGAAGGCCTTGTTATTAATGAGATTAGAAGGGAAGATGAATGGATAGCTATAGCGGCAATGAAATAATGGTTGACCTTCATGTCCATACCACCTGTTCCGATGGGACAGATAAACCTGAAGATGTCGTTAGGCTTGCTTATTTGAAAGGACTTTCCTTGATAAGTATCACTGATCATGATACGGTTGCAGGGCTAAATAGAGCTATGAGTGCCGGGAAATTATACGGTGTTGATGTTATTCCGGGAATTGAAGTAACAGCGGATACTTCCACTCTTCCGGAGTCAGCGGAGTTTCATATTTTGGGATATTTTGTTAATCCTTCTGCTCCATCAATGCTTGAACTTGTGGATTTTTTCTCAAAATCGCGGGAAGAAAGAAACAGAATCCTTATTGAACGTTTGGAAGAGGAAGGTTTTGATATAAATTACGATGAGCTTGAAAAACTTTTTGGTAAGAATTTTGGAAAACCAAATATCGTTACAGTTCTTGTTAAAAAGCATATAGTCTCTTCTCGCGAAAGTGCCTTTGCTCTTTTAAAAAGGTTCAAAGTCAAAAGAAGGAAGCTTGACCATAGAGAGATTTTCAAATTGATTAAAGAAGCAGGTGGAATTCCTGTGCTGGCGCATCCTTGCACTTTAAAACTAAAATGTTCGAAGCTTTACGATTTTGTTGTCGGTTTGAAAAAGGAAGGGCTGGAAGGTATTGAAGTTATTCACTCTGACCATACTCCTTCAATGATTGTAAATTTTAAGGAAATAGCAAAAGACCTTGGACTTTATACCACGGGCGGTAGCGATTATCACGGGTATAATAAACCTGACATAGACATTGGTATGCTTAAAATTAAAATGAAAGATCTCAATTTTGGTGTTTTAGCTGGAGTGTAATTATGGTTATAGGTATTCTCGGTTCTGGAAGCTGGGGGTCTGCTCTTTCAATTCATTTTGGCAATAATGGTTTTAATGTGATTCAGTGGTGTCGAGAAAAGGAAGTTGCCGATTCTATAAACAGAGAGAGAGAGAACAGAAAGTATCTTAGTGGTGTTCCTTATCCTGAATCTGTTAGAGCCGTATCAGATATAGAAGAATTTTTTGCAAAAGTGAAGGATATCGTTTTCTCTGTTATTCCTGCCCAGTTTACTGGGGATTTCTGGAAAGCTAATAGAGAGTATCTTGTAAAGAGAAAAGTTATATGTGCAAGTAAAGGAATAGAGATTTCGTCTTTAAAACTTTTATCGCAGGTTTACGCAGAAGTTGTTGGGGGCGATTATTTTGTCCTTTCTGGTCCTACGTTTGCAAGGGAGGTTGCTTTTGGAAAGCCCACCGCAGCAGTTCTCGCTGGAAAAAATATAGATAAGACTTTTGAAGTGGTTAATCTTTTAAATACAAAACTTTTTCGCCTTTACGCTTCCGATGATCTTATCGGCGTTGAAACAGGTGGAGCAATGAAAAATGTTATAGCTATTGCAGCCGGTATATCTGACGGTATGGAGCTTGGAAACAACGCAAGAGCGGCATTGATAACAAGAGGACTTCATGAGATAAAAAATCTGGGAGTCAGGCTTGGAGGTAAAGAGAAGACTTTTTATGGTCTTTCAGGAATGGGAGATTTAATTCTTACATGCACCGGTAATCTTTCAAGGAACAGACAGTTCGGCCTTACTATTGGAAGAGGCGAAGGAGAAGTTGATAAAAAATATGTTGTTGAAGGTGTTCACACAGTAAAGGCAGCCGTGGAGCTTTCGAAGAGGTTGAATGTCGAAATGCCTATAACCAGAGCTGTTTACGCTGTCTTGTATGAAGGGAAAAAACCTTCAGAGATAATGCTTGATTTATTATCAAGACCGGTGAAGGAAGAATGAAGAAAGTAGTAACGATAGGAACTGCCGGGCACATAGATCACGGAAAGACATCCCTTGTAAGAAAATTGACAGGCATTGATACGGACCGGTTAAAAGAAGAAAAAGAGAGAGGCATGACCATAGAACCTGGCTTTGCCCATTTCTTCCTTGATGACTACCTGATAAGCATCGTTGATGTTCCTGGACATGAGAAGTTTATCAAAAATATGGTAGCCGGTGCTCACGGAATAGATGGTGTTCTTTTTGTTATCGCGGCGGATGAAGGTGTTATGCCTCAGACGGAAGAACACCTTGCCGTTTGTGAGATGCTCGGGATAGAGAGAGGCATTGTTGTTCTTACGAAAATTGATACTGTTGATGAAGAGTGGCTTGAGCTTGTTGAAGAAGATGTAAAGGATTTTTTAAAAGGAACTTTTCTTGAAGATGCTCCGTTTGTTAAAGTTTCTTCCAAAACAGGAGAAGGATTTGACATTTTAAAAGAAGAGTTGAAAAGACTGGCAGAATCCATCAGGAAACAAAAGGAAGAGAGTTTTCCCCGTCTGCCTGTAGATAGAGTATTTACGGTGAAAGGTTTTGGCACTGTCGTTACGGGTACTCTTTCCGGTGGTAGACTTTCGAAAGGGGAGGTTGTTGAGATTTTGCCTTCTAAAGTTGAATCAAAGATTAAAAATTTGCAGACGGCAGGTGCTGATGTGGATGTTGCGTTTCCCGGTCAGCGGACGGCTGCGAATCTTACAGTGCCGAAAGAGAAGGTCCATAGAGGGAACATCCTGACTCTTCCCGGAATTTTGAATTCTTCAAGAATTGTTGATGTAACATTTGCACTTTCAAAAACGGCAACTACTATTGAGAAAAGGATAAAGGTGCACTTTCACTATCTTACGCTCATGGCCGAGGCGGAGATAGTCCTTATAGATAGAGATGTTTTAAATCCCGGTGAGAGATGTTTTGCTCAGATTATTTTTGACAGGGAAATTTATCCGGTTTACGGGGATAACTTTGTTGTAAGAACGATTTCCCCCGGTAGAGTTATAGGAGGCGGCACAATTCTTCATCCTCTTGAAAAGAAGCGTTACCGGAAAAAGTTTGCCGGTGTTTTTATGAAAAAATTGAAAGCCCTTTCCGGGGGCAGAGAAGATGCCTTTTTAGAGTTTGTAAAAGAGATGGAGCCTCTTAAAATTGAACTTTTGCCGCAACTTCTTAACATTTCGCCAGATAATGCAAGGCATTTTGCTCAAAAGTTTGAAAAGGCCGGAGAGGTGGTTGTTTCAGATGGACTTGTTTACACCGCAGAAACCTTCGGCGGTCTGGTTGAAAAAGCACTGAAAATTGTTGAAGATTATCACAGTAGATATCCTGTGGCAAAAGGTATAAATAGAGAAACGTTAAAAAGTCTCTTAAATGTCGGAGATGAACTTTTCTTAAGGATTCTCTCTTCTTCAGGACTTGAAGAAGAGAGAAAAGTTATAAGGCAGAAAGGATTTGTCCCTCATCTTGATGAAAAGTTTTTAAATTTGAAAGAGAAGCTTGATTCAGAGCTTAGAAAGGGTGGATTTTCCGCACCGAGTTTGGATAATTTAAGAGAAAAGCTCAATATTTCTTCAGAGGATTTTTACACCCTTCTCTCTTTTCTTAAAAAAGAAGGTTACAAAACGGCAGGAGAATTTCTCCTTTCTCCTGAAGTTTATCGGAAGATAGAAAGAAGAACGGTTGACCTTTTAAAACAAAAAGGCGAAATAACAGTCGGTGATTTTAAGGAGCTTTTTAATCTTTCAAGGAAGCACGCCATTCCTTATCTTGAACTTCTTGATGCTGAGGGTGTGACGGTGAGAGATTCGTCGGGAAAGCGAAAATTAAACGTATAGTCGTTCCCCTGAACTCTGTTTAAATCTCTTGAAAACAGTTGCAAATTGGTAATCGTGGTAATATAATGGCACTAGCAAAATTACCACCAAAGGAGGCGATGCTTAATGGCAACAATTTACGTGCGTGACGGAGAGCCATTTGAGAAGGCGCTGAAGAGATTCAAAAAACTGTGTGAAAAGGAAGGTATCCTTACCGAAATTAAGAGAAGAGAATACTACGAAAAGCCGAGTGAAAAGAGAAAGAGAAAGGCAATGGCTGCAAGGAAGCGCCTTATCAAGGCTCTCAAGAAGCGCGGTCTTCTTCCACCGAGGGGTAAGAAGAAGAAAAAGTAATTATTTAAGAGGCGTTACTGATGGGATTAAAAGAGAAACTTATTAAAGACATGAAAGAGGCCATGAAGGCCAAAGATAAGGTTAGACTCAGCACCATCAGGATGATAAACTCTCTCATAAAGAATGCCGAAATAGACAAGCGTGGTGAGCTTACAGACGAAGAGATTGTTTCTCTTCTCCAGAAATATGCAAAGCAGAGGCGTGAATCTATAGAACTTTATGAAAAAGGTGGCAGGCAGGACCTTGTAGAGAAGGAGAAGGCAGAGCTTGCAATTGTTGAGTCTTATCTTCCAGAACAGATGGGAGAGGATGAGATTCGTAAAGTAGTTGAAGAAGCTATAGCCGAAACGGGAGCTTCTTCACTGAAAGATTTAGGTAAAATTATGAAAATTGTAATTCCTAAAGTTAAAGGAAAGGCTGACGGTTCTGTTGTTAACAGGATTGCAAGAGAACTTCTCTCAGGAGAAAGTTAATTACCATGGCTTATAATCGTGGCGCTGGCACTCCTTTGGTCTATTGGAGGGGGTATTCATCATAATGTTCAAAGGAGTGTGGCGCCACCTTGATTTTGATACTCTCCTTGAGAAAACTGCCTCCCTTGCCCGGAGTGAATCTGGTAGAAAGGCGGTTCTCTCCATTACACCTTCTACCGATGTTTCGGAGATAACAGAAGAGACACTTATTACATTTGAATTTGTAAGACTTCTGACAGAAAAATCTTTTCCCCTTGAAGCTTTCCCCGATATTTCATCAATTATAAAAAAGGCAAAAGTTGAAGGTGTGATATTTTCAATTCCTGAAATTCTCTCCGTTCATGCTGTCTGTTCTCAATCTAAAATTGTTAAAAAGTTCCTCAATAATATAAGGGAAAGATTCCCGAGGCTTTCGGCTTTCTCCAGTTCTCTTTCAAGTTTTCTTGAATTGAGGGAACTTATTGAGTCTTCCATTGATGAAAACGGTGAAATTCTTGATACTGCGTCTTCTAACCTTAAAATGATAAGGGAGAAAAAGAGACAGATTGCAGACAGTATAAAAAAACGGCTTGAATCCCTTGTCAGAAGGAACGAAGATATCTGTCCCGATCAAATTATAACCATACGAAACGGCAGATACGTTGTTCTTGCCAAAAACAGCTACAAAAAACGGTTTTCAGGTATCGTTCACGACCGGTCTATTTCAGGACATACTGTCTATGTTGAACCTGCCTTTGTTGTTGATGATAACAACAGGTTAAGAGAACTTGCGACAGAAGAAGAGAAAGAGATAAAGAGGATTCTCACCTACATAAGTAAAAAGATAAGGGAAAACAGATTCCGTATTTCTGCTGCCTTTTCAACGCTTGTTGAACTTGATAGACGATACGCAGTTGCTGAAATGAGCCGCAGGTTGAAAGGCACGCTTCCTGAGATTTCGGACAGGATAGAACTTAAAGATGCAAGACATCCGCTTCTTGCCCTTTTACAAAAAGAAGTTATTCCTGTTGATGTAAAGGTTGAAAAAGGCCTTGTTATTACTGGTCCGAATACCGGCGGTAAGACGGTAATACTTAAAACTCTGGGACTTTCCACTTTGATGTTTCAATCGGGATTTCTCATACCTGCTGCGGAAGGCAGTAAAATCCGTATTTTCAAGAAAGTAAGGGCAGACATAGGTGATGAGCAGAGCATTGAACAGAGTCTGAGCACTTTCAGCGCTCATGTTAAAAATATTTCTGAGCTTCTTAACGAAGCTGATAAGGATACCCTTGTTCTTCTTGATGAGCTTGGTGCCGGAACAGATCCGATAGAAGGTTCGAGCCTTGGTGTTGCGATACTGGAATATTTAAAAGAAAAAGGTGCCATTTTAATCATAACAACCCACTTTACGCCGATAAAACTTTATGCTTATAAAGATGACTATTACGAGGTTGCATCTGTTCTCTTTGACGAAAAGAGTTTGAAGCCTCTTTACCGTCTTGCCTACGGAGTAATAGGTAGAAGTTACGCTTTTGTTATAGCCAAGCGCTACGGTATGCCTGATGTTGTTATAGAAAAGGCGCAGAAACTTCTATCTTCGGAGGATAGAATTGCATCTGAAATTGTTGCGGCGCTGGAATCTGAATATAGAGCCCTTCAGAGCGAGAGAGAGCAGGTTGCAAAATTAAAGGAAGAACTTGAGAGAGAAAGAGAAAAACTTGAGAAGGAAAAAGAACTTTTAAAAGAAAAAGGTGTTGAAAACCTTCAGGCTTACATAAGGGAGTTTAGAGAAAAAAGCGAGAAGCTTCTTGCCGAAATTCAGGACGAAAGACTCAGAAAAAAGGTAAGGGCGCTTATACAGGAAGCTAAAAAGAAGGTGGAAGCAGCTGAAGAGAAAGAGATAAAGAAAGCTGCTGCGGAAATAAAGCCCGGCATGATTGTAAAGGTAAAAAAGACAGGAAGGAAAGGAACAGTTATAACCGTTGATACAGAGAGAGGTACAGCAAAAGTTGCGATAGGTGCTTTGAAAATAGACATGAAGTTAAATCAGCTTGAGCCTGTTATTGAAACCGTTATAGATGAAAGAAAAATAAGAATAGACACAAAAATGCCTCAAAACTTTTTCCCTGAAATTAAACTACTCGGGATGAGAGGAGATGAAGCGCTTGATGCTGTTGAAAAATTCCTTGACGATGCAAGAATTGCAGGATTTCACAGGGTTAAAATCGTTCACGGTCATGGAACAGGCATTTTAAAACGGCTTGTTCGGACATATCTGAAGGATTCTCCTTATGTTAAATCATTTCGTGCTGGAAAAATAGAAGAAGGTGGTGACGGCATTACGATTGTGGAGTTGAAATAGTATAATAGCTGTGATCTTTTACATCTGAATATGCAAAAAGGTTTTTTAAAAGTTGTATGTTCAGAGATACTGATTTTCAATGAGTTTTAGATTAGTATGAAAGACTTAACTTTCGAAACCTTTGAAAGTACATGCCTAAAATTCGGTGCAGTTGAAATGCCCTTAAAAGTGAGAGGGATTGCGACGAGATTAATTTCCCCCTTCTCTACGAAGAGAAGAAGGAATTCTTGTTGAAATGCCCTTAAAAGTGAGAGGGATTGCGACTAAGGACGGATAATAGTTTTTTATAAAACCTTCAAGCGTTGAAATGCCCTTAAAAGTGAGAGGGATTGCGACCAAGGGATAACCTTCTTTATATACAGTTATCCCTTTGTTGAAATGCCCTTAAAAGTGAGAGGGATTGCGACAGTTTTGCCTTTACGGTATGAGACATTTTTTTCTCGTTGAAATGCCCTTGAAAGTGAGAGGGATTGCGACCTCTTCCAAATCCTCCTCCTCCTCTTCTGGGGGGAGGAGAAGTTGAAATGCCCTTAAAAGTGAGAGGGATTGCGACCGCGGGGTTCACTACGCTTAAAATGATGCTGCCGTCCTCGCTGGTTGAAATGCCCTTAAAAGTGAGAGGGATTGCGACTTTTAAGTCTTACTGGTATAAATACGAATATATCCTTGTTCATTGTTGAAATGCCCTTAAAAGTGAGAGGGATTGCGACCGGTCACTATAGGATGTTGAAGACCAATATTGGTCTTCCAGTTGAAATGCCCTTAAAAGTGAGAGGGTTATTTGTCATCCTGAGTGAAGTGAATGGTAGGCAAAAATAAAGAAAAGGGATTTCTGTAAATTTTTACAAGTGTTATTTGATGTACGATGGTAGATAATTTTAAAAAACTTGAAATTTTTTCGCCGGAAGGTTAGCGGGATATATTATTTTTTTACTGGATAGTTTTAAGTTTATTCTTGGTTGAGACTGTTGATTTTTCTACTCTCAGTAAACTTTTACATCCAGGAAGTAGCTATAACGGATTTAATTACCTCCCATTTTTCTATCCATTATTGTTCTTGCTAATGCTGCTTTCTTTAGTAGAAAACAAAGAACTAAAAATGTCATATTTTTCTGATTATCTGTTTGGCGTGGTGATTGCTTTTCTGAAAGTTGTTTTATAATTTTTGTTTTAAGTTTTAATTTCGGGAATTTGATGAAATCTAAAGGTTTTCTTGAGATGTTAGGGGCTACTTCCATATGGGGCAGTGTTCCTCTTATGGGTATATGGTCAGGGCTGCCGAGCGGTGTATTTGTATTTTTTAGAGTTCTCTTTGCGTTTCCTTTTGTTTTTTACTTTGCCGTCAGGAAAAGTTCTTTAAAAGAATTTTTTAATTTAAAACCTTATTGGCCTTTGCTTTTAAGCGGTATCATGCTTGGAGTTAACTGGGTTTTCTTTTTCTGGGCAGTTAAAGTTACGGATATTGCAACTGTTGTAACTATCTATTATGCAGGTCCTGTGATTTCCATTCTTTTGGCAGCGTTCTTTTTGAAAGAAAGGATGAATCTTTTTACGGTTGTTTCTATTTTTTTAGCTTTTGCCGGTGTTGTCGTCAGCAGCGGCGGATTTAATATAGATAAAGGTGCGGTTATTGCCCTGCTTGCTACGGGTTTCTTGGATTTTTCTCAAAAGTTTCCACCATTCATCATAAAGCAGTTACAGTTACCGCCTGGCAGATACTTATATCCATCTTTATTACTGTTCCTTTTCTATTCCTAACTGACTGGTGTTTCACAGTAAACGGCTTTTTAGTTACTCTCTTTGCAGGTATTATTCATACAGCTCTTGCCCTTTTTCTCTGGTATGATGCCCTTAATTATATTAAGGTTTCGTTTGCTTCTATATTGCAATACTTTGATATAGTTTTTGCAATTATTCTTGCCTATCTTTTTCTTTCTCAAGTTCCTACCGCTCGGCAGGTTTTGGGAGCTTTTTTTAATTATAGCTGCCGGAAGTTTGATTTCGATGAAAGAAGTAAAATCTGGAAGTTAACTCTTTTAGTCTTCCACTAATATTGTATTTGTCATATATTTACTAATACAGTTAAAGTAATGATTATATGATGTCTGAATTTTCGGAGGAAGAATGCAGATTTACGTTTTTAAGTGTAACGAGTGCGGAAAAGAGTTTGAAGTGGAAATCTTTGCACCGCTTCAGGTTCTTGATGTTAAGTGTCCGGAATGCGGCTCGGATGATGTTGAGGTGATAAACATCATCAATATCTGTTCACCGTTTGGCTGAGGTTGATAGAAAGGGGAAGGTTTCCCCTTATTTTTAACCACAAAAAATTAGATAAACTGTTGCGTAGGCGCCTTTTGGAAGTGAGAAAGAGATAAAGTCGTTCTCAATTTTCGCTTCAACCGGGAGGTATGTTTTTCTAAAATCTCCCTTTATTCTCAAATTCTTTAAGGTTTTGATGAAATCATCTGTTGAAATGCCTTCTTTTAGTAATATCTTTTTGTAAAAAGACCAGCTTTCCCTGTAATCCTTTTTATGTCCTGCAATTGTCCAGAATCTCGGCACTTTTTCTCTGATTTTTTCAAAGGGTTCTGAAGGAATAAAAAAGCGAAAATCTTCATGAGTTTTAAATGTTCCTTCTACCGTTTCAGATAGATAAAGGTTCAGCGTTTCGTTCCACAGGAATGACAGGAAGGCATCTATGAGGAAGTTTTCCCGCCACTTTAGCTTCCTTGGTTTTTCCATAAGTTTTTTAAAAAGTTTTTTTCCTTTGTCAATGTTTCCTTTCAATCTCTGGATTCCGTAAAAGTTTATGAAGTAATCGGCAGGTTTAACCTTTTGCCCGTGCAATTTTATGTAAAATCGGTTTCCCTTCAGGTGTCCGATTTTTATCTTCTTTTTTATTTTTCCGATAAATTTTAAAAAATAAGTTCCGTCTTTAAGGTTTTCTCTTATATGGTTGCCTTTAAATTCCGGGAATGTAACGTGCTGAACTGTTATGGCTGTTTTGTCTTTAAGTCCTGCATAGGAAAAGCCTAAGAAGGATGCAAGCTCTCTCGTTGTGAGGTTTTTCTTCGTTAAAAGGTATAAAAAGTGTGTTCCATTTTCATCCGTTTCAAGAGAAGCTTCTTCAATGACTATAAAATCTTTGGGTCTCTTTTTTATCTCTATCATTTTTAGTTTGTCGAAATGTTTTCTCTAAATCCCAGAGTTTCAATTATGTGTTTTGGCTGGATTACATCTGATCCATCAAGGTCTGCTATTGTTAACGAGAGTTTTAAGATTCTATTATAAGCTCTTGCAGATAGTGCATAGGTTTTAACGGCGCGGTTTAGTATCTCTTCCGCTTGCTCTGTAAGTTTACAGAATTTTTTTATGGCTTTTGAGTCCATCTTTCCGTTGAATGAAAACGACAGTTTTTTGAATCTCTCTTTTTGCCTTTCGTGGGCTTTTGTGACTCTTTTTCTGATTTTTTCAGAGGATTCGCCTTTTTCCATCTTTGCAAGTTCTTCTGGCTTTACAGCAGGTAAGGATACGTGAATGTCTATTCTGTCAAGTATTGGACCTGAAACTTTTGAACGGTAGCGTTTTACCTGTGCAGGCGAACAAGTGCAATAATGAACACCATCTTCAAATCCATAAAAGCCGCAGGGACAAGGGTTCATGGCTGCTACAAGCATGAATTTTGCCGGGAAGGTTACGCTTCCTGAAATCCTTGAGATTGTAACTTCTCCGTCTTCTATCGGTTGTCTTAAGGCTTCAAGGGCAGAACGCTTAAATTCTGGAAATTCATCGAGAAAGAGAACACCGTTGTGAGCAAGGCTCACCTCGCCGGGTTTGATACTGCTTCCCCCGCCTATCAGTGCTACATCCGATACAGTATGGTGCGGTGCACGGTAGGGTCTTTCTGTTATTATGCCGTTTAACATTCCTGCGGCACTGTATATCTGTGTCGTTTCTATGATTTCCTTTTCTGTCATTGGCGGCAGTATTGTTGGGATTCTCCTTGAAAGCATTGTTTTTCCTGAGCCTGGTGGTCCTACAAAAAGTATGTTGTGTCCGCCGGCTGCCGCTATTTCAACAGCTCTTTTGGCATGATACTGGCCGGCAATGTCTGACATGTCAATGGTAAAGCTGAAGTTATTTTCTATTAAGTTTTTTGTAATAGGTTCTATCTGAATGTCGCCGTTTAAAAATGCAACAGCCTCTGAGAGGTGCTTAATCGGGATTATTTCAATACCACTTATGAGTGAGGCTTCTTCTGCGTTTTCTGCAGGTAGAATTATTCCCCTGTAATCTTTCTGTTTTGCAAGTATTGCTGCGGCAAGGGCGCCTTTGACCTTTCTTATCTCGCCTTTGAGACCAAGTTCACCGGCTATTAGATATTCGTTTAGCCTTTTGCCTGATACGATGTTCTGTGCCACTAATATGCCGATTGATATGGGAAGGTCGTATATTGTTCCTTCTTTTTTGACATCTGCCGGTGCAAGGTTTATAACAATTTTCTTTGCAGGAAAAGGATAACCTGAATTTACAATTGCTGCTTTTACCCTTTCTCTACTTTCTTTTACGGCAGAATCCGGAAGTCCAACAACTATGGTACCCGGCATGCCTCTGCTGGCATCAACCTGAACTAAAACCTCAACGGCATTAACACCTATCAATGTGTAGCTTTTAACGTTGGAAACCATAACTTGATTTTACTAAAAATTTCATTTTGGTGCCATTTGCCAGATTTTTCTGAAAAGGGACAGCATCTCGGTCGGCGGTATTTCTTCGGCTCTCTTTTGAAATATCTCTTCTAATTCTGTTGAAGGTGGTTTCCCTACGTTGTTTTTTAGCTTTTTACGCCTGTTTGAGAAGGCTCTTTTCAGGAAATTCTCAAACTCTTTGAGTTCTTTCTCTTCCATTCGAAAGTTTAGAGGAGTCATTTTAAAGACGGTTGACCAGACTTTCGGCGGTGGAACAAAGGCACTGGGAGGAACATCAAAGAGTTTCTCTATTTTGAAAAAGTTTTGAAGCAGTGCCGGCAGATAGCCGTAATCCTTTCCGGAGGTGCTGGTAAGTCTGTTGGCGACTTCTTTCTGTGTCATAAATACTGCACTGTGGATTGTATTAATGTGATTTAGAAGGTTTCTTATTATTACAGTAGAAACGTTATAAGGAAGATTTCCCAGAATCTTCAGACTGTTTCCTGCCTGTGAAAAATCAAACTTTTTGGCATCTTCGTTGAGTATTTTGAAATTTTCGTGAGATTTGAATTTTTCCTTCAGGAATTCCACCATTTCCGGGTCTATTTCAACACATACAAGTATTTTCGGATTTCTTTTCAGTATCTCTTCCGTCAAAGCGCCGCCACCGGGTCCTATTTCAACGACTGTGTCGGATGAATCTATTCCGGCGGCGTTAACTATCTTTCTAATTATGTTCTTATTCTTTAAAAAATGCTGTCCAAGAGATTTTTTAAGTCTTGGAAGTCTATTCTTCAACAATGCCCTCTTTTTTAAATGCTTTTTTAATTATTGAAATGGTTTTTTTTATCAGGTCTTCGCTTTCGGCTTCTACCATTATTCTGACCAAGGGTTCTGTTCCTGAATATCTGACAAGCACTCTTCCTTTGTCTTCAAGTGTAAGTTCGGCGTCGGCTATTGCCTTTTTAACTTCTTCCAGTTTGTCTATCGGTTTTTTATCTTTTACCCTGAGATTAACAAGTTTTTGTGGATATTTCTGGAAAACGTTTGTAAGTTCGCTGAATGTTTTGCCGCTTTTTTTAAGAATTGAAGCAAGAAGAATCGCGGTTAAGATACCGTCTCCCGTTTCCATGAATCTTTTTATTATTATGTGTCCGGATTGTTCGCCGCCTATTATTGCACCTACTTTTTCCATCTTTTCTGATACGTACCTGTCGCCTACAGGAGTTCTGTAGAACTCTATACCTTTTGATTTTATGTATTTTTCAAGTCCGAGATTGCTCATTACGGTTGCAACAACGGGTTCGGATTCACCAAAATAATCAGACAAAAGGGCTATTATTTCGTCTCCGTCTATAATGTTTCCTTTTTCATCAACAGCAACACATCTGTCGGCATCACCGTCAAATGCAAATCCGACGTCTGCTTTAATTTCTTTTAACTTTTCTGCTAGAAATTCAGGATGTGTAGCACCGCAGTTTTTGTTTATATTTAGGCCGTCGGGTTCTGCGTTATAAGTGAATACTTTTGCACCTAAGGCTTTAAAAACTTCCGGTGCTATCATGTATGCTGCACCATTTGCACAGTCAAGGGCTATTCTAAGTCCAGCAAGGTATGTTCCAGTTTCCTCAAGGAACTTTGCGTAGCTTTCTAAAAGTCCTCTTCCGTCAAAGATCCTGCCTATTTCAAGCGGTGATGCTTTTGGGAGTTCGTACTTGTTAAATATTACAAGTTCCAGAGATGCTTCTTCCATCTCTGAAAACTTTTTTCCTTTCCGGTTAAAAAATTTTATGCCGTTGTATTCTGCGGGATTGTGAGATGCTGATATCATAATTCCCATTGATAAAGAAAAGTTTTTTACCATATAGGAGATGGAAGGGGTGGTTGTCGTTCCGAGGTATGTAACATCGATTCCTGTTGCTGTGAGTCCGGAAATTAGTGCCGAAATTATCATATCTGAAGAGGCGCGTGTGTCTTTTCCAATTACAACTGTATGTTTTTTGTCGGGATACTTGGCTTTAAGGTAGCATCCTGTTGCTACACCGATTTTTTGCGTCATTTCACAGGTTAAAGGAAATTCGTTTGCCACGCCGCGGATACCATCAGTTCCAAAAAGTTTTTTCTTCGGCATTTTTTACCTCCTGATTAACTTCACTTCTACACTTTCCGGGAAGGTTCTGTAAGGTGATGCTATTTTAGCGTAAATGGTGCCGTTTGATTTTAGATAAGTTGTATCTATGGGTTCAGTTTTAACAGAGTTTATTGTGGATGTTTTTGATTCGGGTATATATATGGTTACGTAGTTAGGAGTGGTGTTTTCCACTTTGAATTTTCGTCTTTTTTTTCCGATTAGAACGACTTTTACAGGTACCAGTTTTCTGATGACTTTTTCAAGTTTTAGGGTGAGTTTTTTTGTTTTAACATTTATTATAGAAACATCAGGAAGTTGAGGTTTTAAAGTTATTATGGAAGGATTAATGGATATGATAGTAGTTCCATTACTTCTAATGTGGCGGGGTGGAAGTTTTATGTAAATTTTGCCTTCTTCTTTTATAAATTCTATGGATTTCTTAGTTCCCTCTACTTCAACAGCTATTTTTTTAGGAGTGTAATCTGCCACATTTACGGTAGGTGGTGTTTCTATTTTTAAAGGTAGCTTTACTGTTAAGACAATGGATTCCTGTTTTGCTGCCAAGAACCACAGCAGAAATGAAAATATTACTGCAAATAGCTTATAATGGAAATTTTTGAAAATTTTATCGACTATCTTTTTCAACATTTTCGCCCTTCAGAAAGGTAGTGATTAGTTCTTTAATCGCATTTTTCGTCTCTATTTCTTTTACAAGAAGTGATTTTAAGATTCTCTTTAACCTTTGGGGTTCAAGGTTTTTGATCAATTTGCCATGGTAAGCTATTGATATGTTTCCCGTCTCTTCAGAAACGATAACAGCTATTGCATCGGTTTCTTCCGTTATTCCTATAGCTGCTCTGTGCCTTGTTCCTACTACCTGTGGGAGTTTGGTATTTAGGGTTAACGGTAGAAAAACTCCTGCCTTTTTTATCCGGTCTTCTCTTACAATTACTGCCCCGTCATGAAGGGGAGTCCCGGGCCAGAATATCGTTATTAGCAGTTCTTTTGATACCTCACCGTCAATTTCTGTTCCGGCTTCTGCGTAGCTGTCCGTTTTTACGTCTCTTTCAATGACTATTAGTGCTCCTATTTTGTCCTGTGACATAGTGGCAGAAGCCCTGACGATTTCATCGATGACTTTTTCTGCTTCATACCGCTGAGCAAACAGTCCCATCTGTCCTTCACCAAGTCTTGCAAGCAGTTTTCTTATCTCAGGCTGGAATATCACGATGATGGCAAAAATTCCGATTGTCAGGACGTTGTTTAGAAGGAATGAAAGGGTGTAAAGATCAAGGAGCTTTGCCAGGACGCTTAACATGACGATGGTCATAATTCCGAAAAGAATCTGTATTGCCCGTGTTTTGGATAGATAGATTAAAACTCTATATATGAGGAAGGAGACGATGCCTATGTCTATAAGGTCTCTTATTGTTATCTGTGGTAAAACGTTTAGCATTTAAGCTTCCTCTATGGCAAGTAGTATGTCCAGAAACTGTTTGGTTTCCTTTACGTCGTGAACTCTAACAATTTTTACACCGTTTAAAATGCCCCTGACTATTGATGCCAGAGAGCCTGCAACTCTTTCTTCCGGGTTTTCTTCTCCTGTTACCATTTTTATAAAGCTTTTCCTTGACGTGCCAAGAAGAATTGGAACGCCGAACCTTTTAAACTCATTTATTCTTTTGAGTATCGAAAGGTTGTCTTCAAGTCGTTTTCCAAATCCGATACCGGGATCTATGATTATCTGTTCTTTTTTCACACCTTTTTGTTCTGCTTCTTTTATGGTTTCTTCAAAGTAAAGGCACAACTCTTTTATTACGTCTTCATAATAGGGATTTTTTTGCATATCTCTTGGTGTGCCTTTTATATGCATGAGAACGGCGGGGACGTTTCTTTCAGCTACAAGTTTGGCCATTCTGCTGTCAAAATGAAAACCGCTTATGTCATTTACTATGTCAGCACCTGCATTTAAGGCTTCCTCTGCTACTTTTGATTTGTAAGTGTCAACGGATATAAACACGTTGGAAAAATTTTTCCTTATTGCTTCTATTACTGGAACAACTCTTTTCATCTCTTCTTCAAGCGGAACGGGCTTGGCTCCGGGCCTTGTTGATTCGCCGCCAACATCTATTATGGCTGCTCCGTCATTTACCATTTCCTCCGCGTGCTTTAGGGCTCTATCGACGGTTGTCCATTTCCCACCGTCGGAGAAGGAGTCGGGAGTGGTGTTTAAAATGCCCATTATTGCAGGTCTTTCAAGAGAAAGTGTTTTCCCGTTTGCTTTAAGCTCGAACCTTGTGTTAAGATCGGCCTCTATTAACCTTTTTATTTCGTCAGCAAGTTTTTTAAGTCCGAAAGGTTGCTTTTTCATTCTTTCAAGGAGTTTTTCAATAGTTCTGAGAGAACCGATAAGGACGGCAGTGCACGTTTTACATGTAAAAGATGAAGCCTCTCTTGGTAAAGCGCAGTCGCCTCCTGAAGCTATTGCGTCCTGTTTTAGAATGTTGGCTGCCCTTGTGTCTATGTTTTCTATTACAAATGTATATAGGATACCCTTTTTTGAAAGAATGTCGGCACCTTCATGTGTGTTTCCGATGTTGAGCAAGAAATTTTTAAGTTCATTTTTTGTAAATTTTCTTATTGTTACAAACATACCTTGCCCCGTAGTTTAAAATAGAAGATGATGAACTAAATTATACCTTTAAAACTGTGTTTAAATAAAGGGGAGATATGGCTGTTGTTATAACCGCTCATAAGAATATGGATCTTGATGCTCTCGGAGCTGTTGTTGCTGTTAAAAAGCTTTATCCTGGAGCTGTTGTTGTTCTTCCGGGAACAAAGGGAAAGGATGTTATTAAGGTTCTTGAAGAAAACCCGAAACTGCTTGATTATGTTGATGAAACAGGTTTTGACGGTGAAATAGAAAAGCTGATTGTCGTTGATACGTCGGACATAGAAAGAATTCCTGAAATTTTGAAAAAAAGGATTGAAGGCAAGAATATTCCTGTAATTGTTTATGATCATCATACAAAAGAAGCTTCCGGCTTTAAGAATGTGAAACTTTACTTTAAAGAGACTGGAGCTGTAACATCTCTCATAACAATGATTTTGAAAGGAAAGGGAATAATTCCTTCGCCGCTTGAAGCTTCTGTGATGGCTCTTGGAATTTACTCCGATACAGGAAGTTTTCTCTTCCCGGGAACATCTTCGCTCGACCACATAGCGGCAGGTTATCTGTTTTCCATAGGGGCAAATCCAGAAATAATAAAACACTATCTTCCCCGCGAATTTTCTCCTGAAGAGATTGATATACTGAAGATTTTGAAGGATAGCGTTGAAATTCTTGAGATTAATGGAAACAGGATAGCTCTTACCACTGTGCAGTTTGATAAATATGTGGGAGATATTGCTCACCTTGTCAGTAAACTGCTTGACATCAACAACTATCCTGCCTTGATAGCCGTGGCAGGTGTTGAAGGGACGGTTTTTGTGATAGGCAGGTCAAAAACACCTCTTATTGATGTGTCAAAGCTTGCAGAGAAACTTGGCGGTGGAGGGCATTCGGAAGCGGCTTCTGCCGTAATCAGGGATAAGACGGTTTACGAAGTAAAAGAGAAAGTAATAGAAGTGCTTAAAGAGATAGTTTATCCTGCAAAAGTGGCAGGGGACATTATGTCTTCACCGGCGCAGACTGTTAGAGAAGATATGACGGTGAAGGAGTGTCTTTCGTTTCTTATGAAGCAGGGAATAAACGCTGCACCTGTCCTTGATGATAGGGGGATGCTTGTAGGTATCATAAACAGGAGCTTAATCGATAAAGCGTATTACATGGGTATGGACGATGAACCTGTTTCAACCGTGATGGAGAGGGAATTTTCCTGCGTTTTTCCTGATACGCCTGTCAGTGAGATTGAGGATATAATCGTTTCAAATCAGCAGACACTTGTGCCGGTTATAGACAGAGGAAAGGTTGTAGGTGTTATAACAAGGACGGATGTTTTAACTAACCTTTATCGTGATGAGATAGACGAGTCGGAAAAATTCTATTTGAGGCGTTCTTCTTCTCCTCACTTTAAGAACATCAGGCAGATGTTAAAAGAAAGACTTCCATCTGAAGTTTACGAACTTTTAAGGAAAGTTGGTGAAGTTGCAACGGAAAAGGGGATAAACGCTTACGTAATAGGCGGTTTTGTAAGAGATTTGATTATAGGCAGAAAGAATCTTGATGTTGATATAGTTGTTGAAGGTGATGCAACGGAGCTGGCAAGGGCTTTTGCTAAAAAAATTATGGGTAAGGTTCACATTTTTGACAAGTTTAAAACGGCTACGGTAACTCTGTCGGACGGATTTAAGATAGATTTTGCTTCTGCAAGGACAGAGATTTACCGTGCCCCCGGAGCTCTTCCCGAAGTTGATACTGCTCCTTTGAAGAAGGATCTTTTCCGCAGGGATTTTACGATAAACACACTTGCCGTTAAACTTAACGGCAGGGAGTTTGGAAAGCTTATAGATTTCTTTAACGGCCTGAAAGATATAAAAGAAAAGAAGATAAGAGTGCTTCATGCTTTAAGTTTCGTCGAGGATCCCACAAGAATTTTAAGGGCCTTAAGGTTTGCCGTTCGCTACCGCTTTAACATAGGAAAGCATACGGAAAAGCTTTTGAAGATTGCAGTTCGAAAGAACCTCTTTAGAACGGTTGAAGGGAAAAGGGTTTATCTTGAGCTTAAACATATTTTTGAAGAGGATAACCCTTTAAGGATTGTGAATCGCATGGAAGAGTACGGAATACTTAAGGCTTTTAGCCCGAGATTTATATGGAACAGAAAAAAGAGAGATTTTTTTGAGAGAATAAGAAAAATAGTTAATTGGCATAAGTTAACTTTTAATAAACATAAGGCTAACTATTCCATTCTTTACTTTGCTGCTTTTCTTGAAAGCCTTCCGGCAGACGAAGTGGATAGATTGTTAAAGGATTTTTCGGTTCCGGATGATGAGGCAAATCTTATAAAAAATCTCATCTATCGCGGAAGACAGCTTGCTGTAAAACTTGAAAGAGAAAGTTTTTCTAACAGTGAGCTTTACGAAATTTTGAAAAGGGAAAAGGAAGAAATGGTTCTTTACGTTGCTGCGCGGACGACAAAGGAGGATTTGAAGCATCGTTTATTGGAATACCTTAAAGAGTGGAGAGATTTAAAACTTGTCATAACGGGAAATGATCTAAAGGAGATGGGTCTAAAGCCCGGTCCTCTGTTTAAAAAGATATTGACAGAGTTAAAGCACAGAGTTTTAGACGGTAAAGTTGATAATGAGTATGATGCTCTGGAAGAAGAGGTTAAAAAGATTTTAAAAAAGAAAAAACTTGAGCCTGTGTAGTTAATGGCGGGGGGATTTCCCCGCCTGGTTTAAGCTGTTGCTTTTTGTAATTCTCTTTTCTGATGGTTAGCCACGAAGTCTTTGGCGTAGTGCTGGACGTAGAACCCGAGAAGCGGGATCTGGATAATAAACCCTAGAACTACGAACAGAACCATAAGCGCTGCTTTTTCCACAGGGAATGTTATGAGGATTATCGCAAGCGTTATGTTAAGATGTCTTACGGCTGATGCGAAAGCCACAACGATTGCTTCTTCAGACTTTAATATCTTTTTCGCCACTAAAAGCTTTGCGTAGAGTGTGCTGAATATGAGCATTGACACGTAGTAGATGATTAGAGGAATAACGATTACCGGAACAATGTCCGGATGGGAAAATAGAAGCTTTGTTCTGCTCATTGAAAGAACTAAAAATGAGAGAATAACGATACCGATGCTGCTTATTCCGGATAATTCGGGTTTAATCTCTCTGTTGAATGTTTCAACTCCGAATTTCTTTATAAGCAGTGTTCTTATTACGAGCCCGACAAGGAGCGGTATGAAGAACACTATGAGGATACTTTTAATGAATGTAAAAGAGCTTATAGTCATCTGACTTCCGATGACTTTCGGAAGAATAAAAGGAACGGCCACAAATGCTGCAAATAGCAGGTTTGCAGGTATGAGAAACATTGCCGTTTCAACTTTACCACCTGAGAGACTTGTCCATGCGGCTGTCATTGCACTTGTCGGAATGAAAGAGAGTATGGTCAGAGCAACAAATAGCTCCGGATGATTGGCAAAGAATATCTTTCCAAGAACATACGCTATAAGTGGAGACACCGTAAAGTTTACTACAAGGCTTAGAAACAGCACCTTGGGTTCTTTAAGGTGTTTGAAAACTTCGTCTATTTTCAGGTTTATCATTACAGGCAGGATTACCAGGAACATCATCACCGAGAGAATTACAGTTTTCGGAACTTTCCAGCCTCCTGTAAGATAAACGTTTAGAAGACCTGCAACGATTGCCCCCACTATAAGATAGTGAACGTTTTTCTTTATAAATTGCATCGCCTTAAGTGGTGCTTTCATCGCCTTACCTCCAATTTCATCTGTTCATATAAATATTGCAATTTTACGATGAGTGTCAACCCCCCCTTTTGCAGGAAAAATTACGTTTTATACGTTGTTTCAAGGAAAAAGTTAAGCTATACTAACTACATGAGGGCTTTAGAAAAGATCTGAGATTTTTCTTATTTCTTGCAGTTTTTCGGCGCATAGCTCAGGTACGAGAAAGCGAATATCTTTCCCTTCTTTTAACCTTTTTCTTATCTCCGTGGAGCTTATTTCTATAAGTCTTCCGTCAAGTATAAATATGTCTGCCGAGCTGATGTCGTTAGGTTCTCTTAACGTTCCTCTCTGTATCTTTTTCCTTATATTTAGTTGTTTTAAAATCTCTTCTGCTTTTATATTGTATCTGGGCCTTTTTACCACGATTATTTTGGCCGTTTCAAGGATTTTTACAGGTTCTTTCCATTTCGGAAATGTAAGGAAAGAGTCGGCACCCATTATGAATACAGGTGTTTGTCTTTCCCTTTCTTTAAAAGCTTTCAGAGTGTCAACCGTGTAAGAGATACCTTCTTTTTTTATTTCATAGTCCCATACCTTAAAGTATGGTGTTTTCCTGATTGCTAACTCTAAAAGTTCGTGTCTGACTTCCGGGGGAATCAGCAATTTTCCTTTTAAAGGCTGGATCTTTGCGGGAACGAAAATGATTTCAGAAAAGTTAAAAGATTCAAGGACATCCCGCGCTATGACGAGATGTCCTATGTGAACTGGGTTAAAACTTCCTCCGAAAAGTGCCTTCATCTTTTATCACTTTTAAACTTCTTTATAAGGGTTACTGGTATCCATACAAAGATGTTTACCAGAAAAACAACCAGCAGGAACAAAAAGATGTAGTTTAAAATCTGGTCTTTCATGTTACTCCCTTATCTGGCCGTCGCCGAATATTATGTATTTTGGAATTGTAAGATCTTCAAGTCCCATAGGACCTCTTACGTGAATCTTATCTGTGGAGATTCCCATTTCGGCACCTAAGCCAAAAACGTTTCCGTCAGTGAAGCGAGTGGACGCATTTATGTAAACGGCTGCTGAATCAACGTCATTAAGAAACTTCATACCATTGGTGTAATTTTCCGTTACTATTGCATCACTGTGATGTGAACCGTAAGTGTTTATGTGTTCTATTGCTTCTTCAAGGGAGTCAACAATTCTGACGGCAAGTATAAGGTCGAGATACTCTGTATACCAGTCTTCTTCTGTTGCTTCTTTTATATATTCCGGGTCGTAAGCTCTTGCCCTTTTGCATCCTCTAAGTTCAACGCCTGCCTTTTTAAATCTGTCTATCATCTCCGGCATGAATCCATCGGCAATTTCACTATGAACAAGCATTGTCTCCATTGCATTGCACACGCCCGGCCTTTGAACTTTGGCGTTAAAACAGATGTTCCATGCCTTCTCAAGGTCTGCAAATTTGTCAACAAACACGTGACATACGCCTTTGTAATGTTTAATCACCGGGATTCTTGAGTTTTCCGCAACAAATCTTATCAGTCCTTCGCCGCCTCTTGGAATTATTACATCTATAAATTGATCTAATTGAACCATCTCTTTCACTACGCTTCTGTCAGTTGTATCAACAAATTGTATGGCTTCGGGCGGGAATCCTTCAGATTCTGCGGCTTCTTTCAGGATGTTCACAAGGATTCTATTTGAATTAATTGCTTCTTTGCCGCCTTTCAGTATTATTGCGTTAGAGCTTTTTATGCACAGGGATGCAGCTTCTACTGTGACGTTAGGCCTTGATTCGTATATTATTCCAACAACACCTAAAGGAACTCGCATCTTTCCTATTTTTATACCGTTCGGGCGTTTCCACATTTTGATTACGGAACCGACCGGGTCTTCCATTTTTGCTACATCGTGAAGGACATTTATCATTCCTTTGATTCTCTTTTCGTTTAAAAGGAGTCTGTCGATCATGGCTCTGGAAAGGCCTTTTTCTTCTGCAGCTTTAAGGTCTTTTTCATTTTCGGTTTTTATGATGTCTCTCTTTGCGTCTATCAACTCTGCTGATTTAAGCAGTGTTCTGTTTTTCACATCTGTTGAAATACTCGTCAGTTTATAGCTGACTTTCTTAGCTGCTTCTGCAATTTTTCTTATTTCCATTGATATCCTCCACCAACAGTTTTAAATTAATTACAGGCATTTACTCACCGGAGGTTGTCTGTGAGGATAAAAATTTTACCATTATTGGCTACTGTCTCAACTGCTGTTTTTCTTTCAAGTTGCAGTCAAACGGTTATTAACACCGGTGTAACTGTTACGATTCCTCCAAAACGCGAAACTCCTCGTGAAACCCCTAAAGTGGAGATTCCTTCTGTTAATCGTGAAGAAAGTGTTTTAGAAGAGGCAGAAGAGAGAAAACCTCAGGTAGAGATTTCAGATTACATTTTTGAGAAGGAAATTAATGCCTTTGAAGGTTTAACCGGGGCAAAAGTCGTTGCTTCATTACCGTTGTTTGGTAATCCTCCTTCTGTCAATGGTGATTTGCTGGTTGTAGAAGAACCTCAGAGGGCAAGGATAATAATTAGAGATTCTCTCATTTTTGAACTTAACAGGGATAGGATTATTAATGATTCTTTGATACGGGCGGTTGCTCAGACCTTTGGAAAAGGAAATAGTCTTATTATTATTGCAGCTTTTTCAGATAGCTCGGGAACCAATGATTTTAACGATCTTATAACGGAAAAAAGGGCGGAAGCTGTTAGGAAGAAACTTGAAAGTTTTGGTGTTCCATCCTATAGAATTTTAGCCTTTGGTTGTGGATCTGCCAGACCCATTGCCCCTAACAGCACTGTTGATGGAAGGGCGGCAAACAGACGAATAGAGATTTATGTTTATCCTGAGAATATGTACGTTGACGGCGTGTGTGGACAGAGATGATGAAAGGAAGAAGGTTTTTTGTAAAGACTTTCGGTTGTCAGATGAATGTTAACGATTCGGAGAAGATGGCGGGAATACTTGTGTCTGCCGGGTATAAGAAGACGGATAATCTGAAAGAGGCGGATATTGTTATTGTTAATACCTGCAGTGTAAGAGCCAAGCCGGATAATAAGGCTTATAGTTTTATCGGTGAACTTAAAAGGTTAAAAAAGGAAAAGCCTGAACTTGTTGTAGCTGTTACCGGTTGTGTTCCTCAGAGGGATTGGAAGTTTATCCTCGAAAGGTATCCTCATGTGGATGTTATTCTGGGAACGTTTAATTTTTACAGGATTCTTGATTTTCTTGAATCTTCTTCAAAGCCTTCAGTAGAAATACTTGATACATTTCTTGAGAATGAAGGCGAAATTATCCCATCAATAGAACCGCTCTTGACAAATCCTTTTGTTGCTTATGTAACTGTTCAGCGTGGTTGTAACAGATTTTGCACTTACTGTATTGTTCCTTACGTCAGGGGGAGAGAGAGGAGCGTTCCGCCTGAAAATGTGGTTGATGAAGTGAAAAGACTTGCGGAAGAAGATGTAAAAGAAGTTCATTTACTTGGTCAGAATGTTGACTTTTACAATTATAATGGCATAAGATTGCCAGATTTACTCTACATGGTTTCTCAGGTTGAAGGTATTGAAAGAGTGAGATTTACAACTTCTCATCCTGCCGGTTTTGATATTTCTATAATAAAAGCCATAAAAGAGATTCCAAAGGTTTGTGAGTATGTTCATCTGCCGCCTCAGAGCGGTTCCAATAGGATTTTAGAAAGAATGAACAGAGGATATACTCGTGAAGAGTATATAGAGAAAGTTATGATGTTAAAAGAAAAGGTGCCTGATGTTGCACTTTCCGGTGATTTTATTGTCGGATTTCCCGGAGAGACTGCTGAGGATTTTGAACAGACTTTATCTCTTGTAGAAACTTGCGTTTTTGATCAGGCTTTTGTCTTTGAATATTCTCCAAGACCTTTAACAAAGGCTTTCTCTTTTAAAGATGATGTTCCTAAAAATGAAAAAAACAGAAGGCTTATGGAGCTCAACAATCTTTTGAAGAAACAGGCAGAAGAGAAAAATCTGTCATTGTTAGGTTCTGTTCAGGAAATTCTTGTTGAGGGTTTAAGTCCTTCAAACAGTGAGAAGATGATTGGAAGGACGCGCAACAACAAAATCGTGATAATTGACAGGAATGATTCTTTGAAGGGGAAACTAGCAAACGTGAAAATAGAAGAAATAACGCCTTTTTATATGAAAGGAAAAGTAATAAAACAGCTGGCAGGAGTGGAGAGATGATAGAGGTGTCCCTTATAGGAATAACTCACGATAGGTTAAGCGGTCTTCCTATTATTATTCTGGGAAATGTTGATGAGAATTTTGCAATACCTATCTGGATAGGTGAGTATGAGGCTGAACTTCTTGAGACTCACCTTTTGGGAGCTGTTGCACCAAGGCCTTTTCCTTATGATCTTATATGCGAGATGATTCAAGCTCTTGGGGGAGAACTTGAAAAGGTTGTTATTAACGATTTTGACAACGGTATCTATTTTGCCACGATTGTAGTCAGGCGTTATGACGGAGAAGTTATAAACATTGACGCAAGACCGAGTGATTCCATAAATGTTGCGGTCCGGTTGGGAGCTCCTATATACGTTACGAAAGATGTTATAGATAGAGCTTCGATTGTATTTCTCGATAACAATCCTCACTATACCAATGAGCAGAAAGCTGAATTTGAGGAGCTTCTAAGGTATCTTTTTGAAGAGGGAGAAGAAGAGTAATGGCAGTTATGGAAATTTCCGTTGTTCCGGTGGGAACATGCAATCCGTGTGTTAGCGAGTATGTTTCTTATGCTTATAAGCTTTTAAAGGAGAAAGGTTATTACTTTCAGCTTACGGCCATGGGTGTTATCGTTCAGGGAGATGTTGAAGAGCTTCTTCAACTGGCGCTTGAAATTCACAGAAGACCATTTGAAAAAGGTGCTTTAAGGGTTATGACGACAATAAGGATAGACGAGAGAAAAGATACAGATTTAACGGTTGAAGGTAAGCTTAAGAAATTAAAAAAAGCTCTTTAATTTTATCCTGCAAAAAGCTTTATTCCGTGATAGAAGGCAAAAGCGGTAATCCATGCTACTGCAAGTTCTACGACCGCTATAAAGGTTACCCATTTTTTAGATCCGCTTTCCTGATATATTGCTGAAATTGTTGCTATGCAGGGAATATAAAGCAGAACAAAAACTATGTAGGCGAATGCAGATGCCGGAGTAAACGTTGTTTTTAGTATTGTCGGTAGCATTTCTGCGTTTCCGTATAACGTTCCCATTGTGCCTACAACTATTTCTTTGGCAACGGCTCCGAAAAGCAATGCAACAACCGGTTTCCAGTCGTTTATTCCTAAAGGTTTAAATAAAGGAAGGAGCCATTTGCCTGCCATTCCCGCGATAGAGTGTTCTCCTGCGTATCTCACTCCGGCTGGGAAGCTGGCCAGTGCCCATATTATTAATGAGGCTAAAAGGATGATTGTTCCTGCTTTTGAAAGAAAATCCTTAACTTCTATGATGGTTTGATTGAAAACGACTTTAAGTGACGGAAATTTGTAAGAAGGAAGCTCTATAAAAAACTCTCCTTCACCTTCATCAACTAAAAACAGTGATACGATTTTGGCAAATATCAGTCCCATAACGATGCCTATCGTATATAGACTTAATACGATTAACGTTCTGTTATTCTGGAAGAATGCCGCTATAAAAACGCTGTAAACGGCGAGTCTGGCACTGCACGACATCCATGGAATTATCATCATAGTTATAAGTTTGTGAACCGGTGAGCGCATTGCTCTTGTTGCATAAATTGCTGGAACGTTGCATCCGAATCCCAGGATAAGCGGTATAACCGAAGAACCAGACAATCCAAAATGCCTCATAAAGTTGTCCCAGAGTGCTGCTGCTCTTGCCATGTATCCTGTATCTTCCAGAATGGAGAGCAGTATGTAAAGAACAAAAAGGATAGGAAGAAAGGAAAGGACAGAGCCTACGCCTGCCAGAACTCCGTTGTTTATCAGAGATTCCAGCGTTTCAGGTAAAGGTAAACTCTGAACCATTGTCGGAAGAGTTTCTCCGAAGATGTGGCCTATGAGTTTGACAAACGGAGAGCTGAAGGTAAAGGTGAGTTTAAAAACGGCTGCCATTATGGCAAAAAAGATCGGTATGCCGGTGACGGGGGTTGTTATAATTCTGTCAACTTTATCTCTAAAATCTTCTTTTTCTTCAAAGCTGTAATCTGTTTCTATAACTATCCTTGCTATACGTGAAGCCATAAGGAAACGTTCTTTTGGAATGGCCGATGAGAGCTCTTCTCCTTTGCGTTCGTAAAATTCTGTTTTTATTCTAGAAAGGGCTTTTGATAGTGTTTCCGAAACTTTTGACTGCTTTGCCATTTCGGTTATTTCAGGATCGCCTTCAAGAAGCTTTATTGCAAACCATCGGATATTCTTTTTAAATTGTTCATCTTCGTTTATTATCATTGAAATTTCTGATATGGCTGCTTCCAAGAGATCTGAATATGTGGGTCTGAAAACTTCTCCGTTAATACCGTTAAGTCCTACTTCTATTATTTTTTCGGAAAGTTCCGAGAAGCCCGTGTTTCTGTAGGCACTTACAGAGATGACAGGAAGGTTAAATATAGCGGATAGTTTGTCGAAGTTTATTGAAAATTTTTTAATATCATCTATTTTGTTTAACGCAAGTATCGGTTTTACTCCCATTTCAAGGAGTTCAAGAGTTAGATAAAGGTTTCTTCCCAGGAGTGTTGCGTCTATGACGTTTACAACAGCGTCATACTGTTCGTTAAGTAGAAAATTTCTCGTTACTCTCTCTTCTATGGTATAAGATGTGAGGCTGTAAATTCCGGGAAGGTCTATAAGTGTTATTTCAAATCCTCTGAATGAATATTTTCCTTCCTTCCTTTCAACTGTTACGCCCGGCCAATTTCCTACTTTGGCTTTTGTTCCGGCGAGCATATTCATTATTGCCGTTTTGCCGACGTTAGGATTTCCGACGAGAGCGGCGATAAGCTTTTTTTTCACCGTTTACCTCACTACTATTCTTCTTGCCATTCCCCTTCCAAGGGCAAAACGGCTCTTTTCCACTTCCACAATAATAGGCCCGGGAGCGTTTTTTACAACCCGCACCTTGCTTCCTGGAAATATGCCTACGGCAGCTAGCCGTCTTTTAAAACAGGGACCGCCTTTTATCTCTTTTATTTCAACGGTTTGTCCCTCTTCTATGTCAAGTAGTGTTTTCATTTTCCTTTCCTTAACCTTTGATTGTTAGAATATATTAACTTTTCTTCGGAAAGTCAAGGAGAGGTATATTTAACACCTTATCATACACATTTATTGTCATTGGTTGCTTCTGTTAATTATAAAACCTTCTGTTTTTTGTAAGTAAGGTATAATTTCACCATGAAATGGACTGTTATGAAACTTGTTAGGAGAGCTGCCGAAATCCTTTCGGAAAGAGGTATTCCGTCTCCCCGCCTTGATGCCGAGCTTCTTATGTGCCGTCTGCTTGGGTGGGACAGTAGAGTGAAGATCTATACTGATTATGATAGGCCACTTTCGGAGGATGAAGTTGATGCTTACCGTCAACTTATAAAGCGTCGCGTTAAAGGGGAACCTGTTGCTTACATAACTGGTGAAAAAGAGTTTTTTGGATTCAAATTTAAAGTAAATCCTGCCGTTTTGATTCCGAGGCCTGAGACGGAATTTTTAGTTGAGAAAAGTGTAGAGTTACTTAAAGTGATGGATAGAGAAAAACTCAGGATTGTTGATGTCGGCACGGGAAGCGGCTGTGTGATCATTTCAATTGCAAAACTGCTTAAAAAGAATGCTAAGTTTTTCGGAACGGATATTTCAAAGAATGCTCTTGCCGTTGCTGCTGAAAATGCAGATATTCACGGCTGTAATATTACGTTTTTAGAAACAGATTTGCTGGAAGGTATTGAAGGGCCATTTTCAGCGGTTGTTTCCAATCCGCCGTACATAGCCTATTCTGACAATCGAATAGAAGAAAATGTTAAGAAGTTTGAGCCGTCAACTGCCCTTTACGGTGGAGAGAGGGGAACTGAAATTATAGAAAGGCTTGCTTTTCAGGCTTTTAATAAGCTTGAAAAGGGCGGTTTTCTGGCTGTTGAATGTGGAGATGGACAGTTCAAAGAGGTCAGGAGTATTTTTGAAAAAGCTAGTTTTAAAGATATTGAGGTTGTGAAAGATCTTTCTGGGAAAGACCGTGTAGTTGTAGGTTTTAAAAAAGGAGTGAAAAATGTATAAGTTTCTTATAAAAGGTGGAAAGCTATTAAATGGGAAAGTAAAGGTTTCCGGCTCTAAAAATGCGAGTCTTCCTATCATTTTTGCGGCTATCTTGACAGAAGATGCCGTGATTTCAAATGTTCCGGATTTAAGAGATACAAGAACTGCTATTTCTTTGCTTAAAGATATGGGATTTGAGGCGGAGTTTGACAATAATAAACTGCATGTGATGAAAGGTAAAAGAATAAAGACGGAAGCCGACTACGAACTTGTCAGAACGATGAGAGCTTCTGTTCTTACACTCGGTCCTCTTCTTGCAAGATTTGGTAAGGCAAGAGTTTCTCTTCCTGGTGGCTGTGCCATAGGTGCAAGGCCGGTTGATCTTCATCTTAAAGCTCTCTCAAAGTTAGGAGCTGATATAAAGATAGAGCATGGTTACATAAATGCCGTTGCTTCCAATGGACTCAAAGGGGCTGAAATAGTTTTTGATTTTCCAACCGTAGGGGGCACGGAAAACCTTTTAATGGCGGCGGTTTTAGCAAAAGGAAAAACAATTATAATGAATGCGGCTAAAGAGCCAGAAATTGTTGATCTTGCTCGTGCATTAAAAAGGGCAGGAGCAATTATAGAGGGAGAGGGGACTGATACAATTGAAGTAGAGGGTGTGGATTCTATCGGACCAATAAATTATACGGTTATGCCTGACAGAATTGAGGCGGGAACGTTTGTTGCCTGTGTTGCTGCTGCCGGAGGCGAGGTGATTATAGAAGAGTTTCCTCACGATGTTCTGGGAGCGGTGATTGATAAGTTCAAAGATGCAGGCGTTGTTATAGAGAAAATTGACAATAAGACTGCCTTTGTTAAGAGTGAAGGCAAATTAAGAGGAACAGATATAACTACGGAAGTTTATCCCGGTTTTCCTACCGATATGCAGGCACAGTTTATGGCTGTAATGTGCCTTGCAGATGGTGTGTCGGTTATAAAAGAGACCATATTTGAAAATAGATTTCAACATGTTCTTGAGCTGCAACGTTTAGGGGCCGATATAAAGATAGACGGAAACACGGCTATTGTTAGAGGTGTTGACAGGCTTATAGGAGCCAAAGTTATGGCTACTGATTTAAGGGCAAGTGCTTCCCTCGTAGTTGCCGGCCTTGCCGCAGAAAATACGACGGAGATTTACAGAATATATCATCTTGAAAGAGGTTATGAAAATCTTGAGATGAAATTATCATTTCTCGGAGCGGATATAGAGAAGGTTAAGAGCGACAGGCCTTATTGAGGTATAAAATGCTGTTTTTTCATGAGAACAGAATAACAGGCGGAGACGTTTATCTAATAATCTTTACACTTACGCTTTTGTGTTTTATTCAGCTTATTAAAGTTTTGCTTCAGAAGCGTATAGAAAACAGGTTTTTGAAGGCGCTCATTGAAAGTTTAAGCGGTATTTTGTTTTTTATGGCCGGATTTTCCCTTTCGAAAATAGTTTCGTCACATATTTTGAAATTTATTTTTGAAGATTTTTCGATTCTTATAGGTTCTGTTTATTTGACCAGAGCCGTTTTTATAGCGGAGCAGGCTTCATCTTTTCCGAGAATTATGACGTTTTTCTTCCTTGTTTGCGCATTTTTGACTTCAACTTTGAGCCACCTTAACATTTTGAAAATTGATGAGAATATTCTTTACTTTATTAAGAAACTTTTTATAGTTCTCTCTTTTCTGCCGTTGGTAGGCACTCTTTCATCACTTTTAAAGGGGACTTTGCGGAGTATAGTTTTTACTGCACTTCTTGTGTTTTATGTTACCATTTCGGCTCTCTGGCTTTCAGGATTTATCGTTTTTGATATGAGAGCCTTGATAGGTATAGGTTTGGTAGCTATTGTCAGTTTCTTCTACAGCTTTGTAGAAACAAGGGGTATGGAATATGTCCTTCTTTACTTTGAGAAGCACTTTTTCAGAAAGAGGGATGCTCTCATTCTGGTTAAAAATCTCAGGTTGTTTGTTACTCTTGTATTCATTGTTGTTTTGAAAGTTATCCTGGAACAGTTTTTCGGCATTGAGAAGTTTTTCAAGGTTTTAAAGAATATCTACTTTATAGAGACGGATCTTTTAAGAATCAGTCTCTATAACATTATTCTATCTGTCTATTATGCGTTTCTGCTTATCTCTCTTCTTAATATTTTTAAAAAGCTTATAAAGCTCTATTTTCCGAAAGAGAGGAGAAGCATAGAAGGTGGTTCTGCAGAGGCCCTTATCTTTAATATAGGTATATTGTTTGTTTTTATTGTTGTTCTTTCCTCTCTCGGGATAACGTGGAAAGTTCTGCTTCCTGTTGCCGGTACACTCGGTGTTGGTATTGGTTTCGGTCTTCAGACGATTATGAACAACTATTTGAGCGGTTTTATTCTTCTTTTCAGTAAAAAGTTAAAGATCGGAGATATAGTGGAGCTTCCGTTATCTGTACCGACTTTGGGAAACAGGGACAGAAACATTTTTGGTAAGATAGAAGATATAGGTATTCTTTCAACATTGATAAGGACAAACGATGGTGTGGAGATTGCCATTCCAAACTCCAATTTCATTTCATCGCCGATTGTTAACTTTTCTCATCATGATCCTCTGGTTCGTTTGCGAATTCCCGTTGGTGTCGCCTATTCTTCTAATCCCGATGTGGTGAGAAGGGTTATCCTTTCTGTTCTTGATAAGATGCCCGGCGTTCTGAAAGCGCCAAAGCCTTCTGTCTGGTTCTGGGAGTTTGGAGATAGTGCCCTTATTTTTATAGCTTCTTTCTGGATTGATATAAGAAGGGATATAAAGATAGAGGAAATAAGAAGTCGTTTCTATTATAGTGTCTGGAGAGAGCTTAAGAAAGCCGGTGTTGAGATACCATTTCCGCAAAATGATATATGGTTTAAGAATGCTCTTAAAGTTGAGATTGAAAAATTTAAAAAGGGAGAGGATTAGGGCTACTCTCCCTTCTGCTCTTTTACCTTTTCGGCAATATATCTTAAAAGTTCTGTAATGCCTTCTCCTGTAACTGCGGATATTGCGAAGAACGGGTATCCTTTACTTTCAAAATACTTTTTTGCTTTCTCTATTTTGGATTTGTTCGTTACCGCGTCTATCTTTGTTCCGACAACTATCTGCGGTTTTTTGGAAAGTTTTGGTGAGTAAAGGTGCAGTTCTTTGTTTATTTTTTCAAATGCTTCTTCCGGTTCTCTTGTCGGGTCAGAAAGGTCTATCAGGTGGAGAAGGAGCTTTGTCCTTTCAACATGTCTCAGAAATTCGTGTCCCAGGCCTTTTCCTGCGTGTGCTCCTTCTATGAGTCCCGGAATGTCTGCTACCACAAAAGAGAAGTCGTCAACCTTGGCAACGCCGAGTATAGGTCTTAAGGTTGTAAACGGATAGTCGGCTATTTCCGGTTTTGCAGCCGTTATTCGTGAAAGAAATGTTGATTTTCCGGCATTCGGAAATCCTATTAATCCTACATCTGCAATTAGCTTTAATTCAAGCTCAATCCATCTTTCTTCTCCCGGCTCTCCCGGTTCTGCAAAGTCAGGAGCTCTCCTTGTGGGTGTTGCAAAGGCTGAGTTGCCTCTGCCGCCTTTACCGCCCTTTGCAACTGTAAGTTTGTCTCCCGGTTTTGTTAAGTCTCCTATGATCTTTCCGGTTTCTACGTCTTTAACGACTGTTCCTACCGGAACTTTTATTATCATATCCTCGCCGCTTTTTCCCGTTCTTTTGTTGCCCTCTCCGTGTCTTCCTCTTTCGGCTTTGAAGTGCCGTTTATGTTTGAAATCAAGGAGTGTGTGCATACCGCTGTCAGCAACTAAAATAACACTTCCGCCCCTGCCGCCGTCACCGCCTGCAGGACCTCCTTTCGGAACAAACTTTTCCCTTCTGAAAGCGACACAACCGTTGCCGCCGTCACCGCCTTTAACGTAGATTTTTGCTCTATCGATAAATTTAGCCATAGCTACCCCTTTGATAGAATAGATTTTTGTTCTTTAATTAAGATATGCAGGAGATAGGTTTTGAGAAAGGTTTATATCCAGTTTCCTGGAAAGTTAAGTCCTGAGTTTTCCGGAAAACCGCAGATTATGTTCATATTTTGAATTGCCTGCCCTGATGCTCCTTTTCCAATATTGTCTATTACTGAAACAACAATACCGAGGCCTGTGTTTTCGTCTTTTGTTACATAAATATCACAAAAATTTGTGCCGGCAACATCTGAAGTTTTAGGCGGATTTTCTTTTAGTCTTATGAAGTATTCGTTTTTGTAGTATTCTTTATAGACTTCTATCAATTCTTCTCTGGAACTTTTTGTTGCGAAATATATGGTTGAAAGTATGCCTCTGTTCATCGGAACCAGATGCGGAGTAAATCTGACACTTTTTAATTCAAGCTTTTCCGCTATTTCCGGTGCGTGTCGATGTCCTTCTACTGCGTAAGCTCTAAACGATTCATTTACTTCGCAAAACGTAAAATCTATCGTAGATTTTCTTCCTGCTCCAGTTACGCCCGATTTGCTGTCAGCAATTACGGGGAAAGACGTATCTATCAGTCCAGCACTTTTTGCCGGGTAAAGTCCAAGTATTACACTTGTCGGGTAACACCCCGGATTTGCGATAATATTTTTTTCTTTTATTTTGTCTCTATTGATTTCGGGAAGTCCGTACGCAACTTTTTCAAAGAGTTTTTTCGCCGTGTGGCTTACCCTGTATGTTTTCTCATAAATTTCCGGGTTTTTAAATCTGAAATCGGCGCTGAAGTCTATGATTTTAAGCTCTTTTTTAGTTTCATATAGCTCTTTAACTATCGGGTATGCTGTTTTGTGAGGGAGACATAAAAAAATAACATCAGATTTTTCAGCTATTTTTTCTTTTTTGTAATTTTCAAACATTAAATTTTCAAATTTCATTTTTGAAAGGTGAGGGAAAACTTCTTTTACGGCCTTTCCTTCGAACTGACGAGATGTTACCGCTACAATGTTTGCAAACGGATGAAAAGAAAGGAGGCGGAGAAGTTCCGCCCCTGTATATCCTGAAGCACCGATGATAGATATATTAACGCTTTGACCACTGATACCTTGCACGTGCTCCTCTCTGTCCGTATTTCTTCCTTTCTTTGATACGTGCATCCCTTGTAAGGAATCCTGCCTTTTTAAGAACAGGTCTTAGTTCAGGGTTAAATGCGAGGAGAGCTTTAGCGATGCCGAATTTAACAGCATCTGCCTGAGCAGACTTTCCTCCGCCCTTTACCGTGCACCATACGTCAAATCTTCCGTTTGTTCCTGTAACATCAAAAGGTTGTTTCATTATTTTAAGAAGAGCAAGTCTTCCAAAGTAGTCTTTTGCATCCTGTCTGTTAACGGTGATCTTGCCAGAGCCGTTAGGTATTATCCAGACTCTTGCAATTGCCGTTTTTCTTTTTCCAGTTCCGTAATATCTCATTTCAGCCATTGAATCCTCCATTAAAATTCAAGAGGTTTAGGATTTTGTGCAGCGTGAGGATGGTTTGGACCTGCATAAACTTTAAGTCTTTTCATCCTCTTGTCTCTAAGTTTGTTCTTCGGAAGCATTCCTCTTACGGCAATTTTGATTACCTCTTCCGGCTTTTCTTTGAGCATGTCTTTAAGAGTTTTTTCTTTCAAATGTCCAAAGTAACCGGTGTGTTTGTAGTAGATTTTCTGATTGAGCTTTTTACCGCTGGCGTAAATTTTTTCTGCGTTTACAACAACGACGAAATCTCCACCATCAACGTGAGGTGTGTAGGTAGGTTTATGCTTGCCTATGAGAATCTTTGCGATTTCAGAGGCAAGTCTTCCAAGTGTTTTTCCAGTAGCGTCAACAACGTACCAGTCTCTTTTAACCTCTTCCTTCTTCTGCATGAAGGTTTTCATTCTGAATCCTCCGGTAGTTGGCGTTTTTGGCTAAAACGCCGAAAATGTAGCGGGCAGGTGGAATTTACTATACTGCAGATGTTTTGTCAAGTTTTATGTCTATTTACATCCGTGAATCTTTAAAATCTTTTCTATAATCTTTGAAGTGGATATGTCGTAAGCAAACTCTATCCTTTCAACTTTTTTTGCGTATTCCCTTCCAACTATTTTTTCAAGGGGCCAGTCTGCACCTTTAACAAGAATGTCCGGTTCTAGAGCTTTTATTATGTTTAAGGGAGTTTTTTCATTAAAAACGATTATTCCGTCAATTGCATTTAATCCTTTTAATACCCGGATTCTATATTGTTCTGGAATTATCGGTCTTTTACCGCCTTTAATTCGTTTTATGGAAGTGTCGCTATTTACTCCGACAATTAGAATATCTCCAAATGACTTTGCCTTCTCAAGATAATCAATATGGCCTGCATGAATGATGTCAAAGCAGCCGTTTGTGAATACTATTTTTTTACCTTCTTTCCGTTTCTTATCCGCGAAATCTTTTAGTTCTTCAACATTTGAGAATGTTATAGCCATATGCTCCTCTGTTTTATTTTCCGCATTATACATCAATATTGAGGAATGGTCGGCATGTTTTGGGGAATTATTCCAGGAACCTCTTGAAAATTAAAGGGTTGGCAGTTCTTTGCTTCATTGAGGGGGATTTTCGTTTTTTTGCCAGCTCCGAAATCTTCCAGAAACATTGTTACTTTTCCGTTTTCCACTTGTTTCACTATGCCGAAAGGAACATTGCTACTTACCCATGTTTCTCCGTTTTTTGTTTTGAAAATTGCTACAGGAACTTTTTTACCGGTTGGTGTTTTGTATATTCCGAAGCGAATTTTTGGCTTTGTCGGTTTGAATTCCTCCGGTGTTTTTGTATGCGGATTTTCCTGCACCTGAGGGCCCATTGTTGAGCTACCTGCAAAACATATAAGTTGTCCGTCTGGTGTTTTCATTATGGTTTTTACTGGTTGGTCTTTTTCATCGAGCCAGAGTTGTAGGTTGTGTCAATAATTTTGTGTAAACCATTAGGAGTACCTCCTGGAGAACATATCCTGAAGTTCTTCCTTAGCCTCAAGGAATCCATTTACTACTCTGTTAGTCCATCTATCATTAAGCACTGCAACTCTTAAATAAACAAATTTTTCAACAGCTCTAACTGATGGTAAAGCACCTATGACCTTAACCCTCTTCCTTATTTCCTTTATCGTCCTTTCTATCAGGTTTGTTGTATATATCACTCTTCTGACAGACTCAGGATACTTGAGGAACGTAAGGAGTTTATAAAGCTCTTGCTCCCATGACTTTACAACCTTAGGATACTTTAATTCCCACTTCTCCTTGAACTTCTCAAAACCCCTCAGAGCCTCTTCTTCCGTAGAGGC